>CALGGV010000208.1 GCA_937915725.1 uncultured Selenomonadales bacterium | reverse complement strand
GAGGCTAAATAAATGTTTGACTTTGAAATTAAAATTTACAAAAAAATTTTTAAAATAAAAATGTTGACGGCGCAAACGGTTTTATGCTCTTTGACGGTCAATGCTCCGACTTGTCGCTTTTACAAGGAGGCTAAATAAATGTTTGACTTTGAAATTAAAATTTACAAAAAAATTTTTAAAATAAAAATGTTGACGGCGCAAACGGTTTTATGCTCTTTGACAGCAAATGCTCCGACTTGTCGCCTTTGCAAGGAGGCTAAATAAGATATGCCTAAATTTGATATTGCGGGACGCGCCAAAATTTGGTTTATGATTTCGTTGCTGATAATAATTCCCGGGTTAATTTCAATGGCAACGCGCGGCTTTAATTTTGGGATTGACTTTACCGGCGGTACGATTATAGATTTAAAATTTGAACAAGCTGTAGAAATTTCAAAAGTGCGTGACGCCCTGCGCCCGTTCGGCTTAGACAATGCAACAATTCAACTTTCCGGCGAAAGTTCGGACGTTGCCGCGTCAACAAATGTAATGATTCGCACGGTTGACATAGAAGAAAATCAGCGCAAGGAAATTATGGCGGGAATAAAATCAAGCGTCGGAAATTATGAAGTCCTGCGCGAAGAAAAAGTTGGAGCAACGATTGGCGGCGAATTGATTTTTAACGCGGTAATGGCGTTGGTAATTTCGTGGATTTTGATAATTTTGTACATTGCTTACAGATTTGAATTTAAATTCGGCGTGGCGGCGATAGTGGCGTTGATTCACGATATTTTGATAGTGCTTGCGATTTTTTCTTTCACGCAGAAACAAGTTGACTCTTCATTTGTTGCGGCACTTTTAACGATTGTAGGTTATTCGATTAACGATACGATTGTTATTTTTGACAGAATCAGAGAAAACTTGAAATTGCACTTCAGACGCGGCGGCAACGTTGCAGAAATTGTCAATCGCTCGATTTATCAAACTTTGACGCGCTCCATTTACACTGTATGTACTTGTTTGTTTACGACGCTTGCACTTTACTTTTTCGGCGGCGATACCACGAAAGATTTTGCATTTGCCTTGACGATTGGTTTTGTTTGCGGTTGTTTTTCTTCGATTTTCATTGCGGGTCCGTTGTGGCTGACGCTTAGAAATTGGAAAAAATAATTTTGAAGGAGGGATTTTTATGTTGGGTAAAAAATTTTCGCGCAGATTTTTAGCGGCGGCGTTGGCTGTTGGAGCTTTTACATTTACGCCGAATTTTTATAATTTTGATTTAATGCCGGTTGTACATGCTGAAGAAAACCAAAACACTTTAGCTGAACAAAAACTTAATGAAGGTGTGGCACTTGCCGAAAAGGGAGACCATGAAGGGGCACTAAAACTTTACAATGAAGCAATTAGACTTAATCCTGATTATTCAGATGCGTACAACAATCGCGGAATAACTTATGCCTTTTTAGGACAGTATAACAAGTCGCTTTCTGATTTAAATAAAGCTATTGAATTAAATCCCAATCGTGCGGAAATTTATGTTAATCGTGCGAGTATTTTATTTGCTTTTCAAAAAACAGGCAGTGCTTTGGATGACTGCAACAGAGCGATTGAACTGAATCCCAATTTAGCACCGGCATATTTAGGGCGCGGAATTTGTTACCTTCCTTTGTGTGAATTTGATATATTTCGAGATAAGGCACTTGCCGATTTTAATAAAGCTATTGAACTTGAACCAAATTATGCACCGGCATACCAAATGCGCGGGGAACTTTATAAATTGATGAAACAAAAAGATAAAGCTAAAGTCGATTTTGCAAAGGCAAAACAACTTGGCTATAAAAAAGGAAGTTCACAATGGATAAAACTTGGCAAATAAAAACAGAAGAAGCGGCGCAGGTAAAAAAACTTGCGGCGGCAGTCGATATTAGCGAACTTACAGCAAAAATTTTAATTCATCGCGGAATAACAAACGCGGCTGACGCAGAAAAATTTTTGAACGCAGAAACCGCGCAGGAATTTTATAACCCGCTTTTAATGGAAGGTATGGAAGACGCCGTTGACAGAATCATTATAGCGATTGAAGGCGAAGAAAAAATTTGCATTTACGGCGATTATGACGTTGACGGCATGAGCGGCGTTGCCTTTTTGACGCACGCACTTAGAAATTACGGCGCAAATGTTGAATATTACATTCCCGACCGCTCCGAAGGTTACGGTATAAACGTTAAAGCACTTGAAAAAATTATCGAAGGCGGCGCATCGCTTTTAATTTCGGTTGACTGCGGAATTTCCAACGCCAAAGAAATTTCAGCCGTTGCCGGGCAGATTGATTTTATAATTACCGACCACCACCTCCCCGCGCTTGAAAAAATTAACCCCGAAGAAGTTGTGGCAGTTATCGACCCGCACCAAGAAAATTGCAATTACCCCGACAAAAACCTTTGCGGCGCGGGTGTTGCCTTTAAAATCGCTCAAGCTCTCGCGCAGGAATTGGAAGGCGTGCCTTTTTCTGAATACACCAACGATATTGAACTTGTCGCACTTGCAACCGTTGCAGACCTTGTGCCGCTTACCGGCGAAAATCGCAAAATTGTTAAACTCGGCTTGAAAAAAATGTTCGATACAAATTGCATCGGCTTGAAAGAATTAATAAAAATTTCCGGCTATGAAGGCAAAAAAATTTCTGCGTCAAACATTGCCTTTCAAATTGCGCCGCGCCTGAATTCTGTCGGGCGTCTTAAATCTGCAAAAATCGGCGTGGAACTTTTGACTACCGACGACGAACAAAAAGCCGCCCAAATTGCCGCTGAACTTGAAACTGCCAACATTGAAAGAAAAGAAATTGAACGCCAAATTTTTGTACAGGCTGAAGAAAAACTTCAAATACTGCGCGACGAAAAAGGCGGTAACCTTTGGACGCTCGTTGTTTCAGATAAAAATTGGAACGCCGGAATTATCGGCTTGACTGCCTCAAAACTTGCAGAAAAATATTCACTGCCTACAATCATAATTTCTGTCGGCGATTTAGTTTCTCGCGGCAGTTGTCGCAGTATCCCCGCACTTCACATTAAAAATACTCTCGACACTATGGCAGATTTATTCGACAATTACGGCGGGCATTCGCAAGCCGCCGGCTTTTCAATTCCAACAAAAAAAATTCCCGAGCTTAAGAGGCGTTTCGATGAATACGTTAGAAAAAATTTGACAGATGAAGATTTTCCGCCCGTTGTTGAAATTGATGCACTTGTACACCCCGCGCAGATTAATTTAAAAACCGCTGAAGAATTTGAAAAAATTGAGCCGTGCGGAATTGGCAACCCTGAGTCTGTTTTGGCTTGCAGAAATGTACTCTGCGACGCTGTAAAAATTATCGGCGCAGATAAAAGCCACTTAAGCTTTGTTATTCGCACAGATTCTGAAGAAAATCCAAATGTTCGCGCAGTTTCATTCGGCGCGGCTAATCTTGCAAACATGGTTGAAAAATCGCCCGTCGATATTATTTTTCAGCCTTCGATTGACAGTTGGAACGGCGAAACTTTTGTAAAATGTTTTGTGAAAGATATTGCGCCAACTTGCGGCGACCAAATTATTTTGACGCGGGAATTTTTGGCTGACATTTATAAATTTCTAAAAGCTGACAGTGAAAAAATTTTCAACATTCCCGCCCTTACCGAAAAATTTAACAGTTCAAACAAAAATTTACTTTCAGTTCAAAAAATGTTCACGGCGATTAATATTTTTCTGGAATTGGGAATTTTGAAACTTAACGATAATCTAACTTTTGAATTGCCCGCCGTATCAAGGCGCAATCTGGAAAATTCGAGGACTTTCAGGCTGCATGGAAAATAAAACTTTAATCTTTTTATGTTTGATATTATTTTTTTTCTGCAACTGGCTGATACCGGTAACAGACCCTACAGAAAATTGTTACGCGCTGACGGCAAAAGAAATGTTGCAGGCAGGCGATTATTTTTCGCCGCGCATTTACGGAAATTTTTGGTACGATAAGCCGATATTTTTTTATTGGGAAATTTTATTGGCGTACAAAATTTTTGGCGTGAATGAATTTGCGCTAAGACTTTTTCCGGCGGTATTCGCAACGGCAGGAGTTTTTCTGACATATTTTTTTACAACGAAAATTTTCAATAAGCAAGTCGGATTCACGGCGGCGGTAATTTTGGCAACTTCGCCCGAATATTGGTACATTGCGCACGCCATTATTACAGATATGACGCTGTTTTGTGCAATTTCAACAACGCTGATGACTTTCTTTTTATCTTACACCGAAAAAAATCCGAAATATTTATATGTAGCATTTGCGGCGGCGGGCGTGGCAGTTTTGACAAAAGGTCCAATAGGATTTTTACTGCCGGGCTTGATAATTTTTTTATTTTTAATCAGTCAACGTGATTTAAAATATTTACTGCGCTGGGAAATTTTGAAAGGCGCGGCAATAATGCTGGCGATAATTTCGACGTGGTACTTGCCAATGTACTTGATACACGGGCAACAATTTTTGACAGATTTTATCGGCGTGCATAATTTTTTGAGAGCGACAGTTTCAGAGCATCCGCAGTACGACGTTTGGTATTATTACGCGGTAGTTTTTTTGATAGGATTTTTCCCGTGGCTTTCAGCGTTAATCAGAATAAAAAAATTGCCGCCTTTGGACACGCGCAGAAGATTTTTAATAATTTGGGCAGTGACTGTTTTTATAGTTTTTCAATCTTTTGCAACGAAATATCCGACTTACACTTTGCCGTATATGATGCCTATAGCAATTTTATTTGGGGAATATTTTGCGGAGCGGCAGAAAATTTTTAAACGAATAGCGGCGGCAATGGTAGTATTTTTCACGGCGGGAATTTTTGTGGCGTTGCCGATTTGCGAAACAAATTCTCACAGGGAAACTGCCAAAATAATTTTACCGTTGGTTGACGAAAAAACTTGCGTGGTAAGTTACGGGCAAGCGTACGCGGGCAGCTTAGTTTTTTACAGCGGCTTGACAGTTTACCGCCTTGAAGAGACAGAAAAAATTGCAAAGTTGAAACCCGCCGAAATGAAATGGACAACAACAAATGTAATGCCTTTTATGGATTTTAAAGACTTACCGGCGTCAAAAGTTATAGCCGTTGTAGAAAAAAATTTTGAGCAGAAATTTTTAGAATTGGCGAAAGGAAATTGGCAGTTGGTTGCAGAATTGCCGGAATATAAAATTTTTATAAAAAATTAAACTGAAAAACGAAAAAAAAGGCGCACAGGACGTGCGCCGCACTCCAGCGCAGGATGCGCCAAATTTTTTGAAAAAAATTGAGACGCCCGCCGCACTTCGTTTTTGCTTGGGACTTTAAGACTAAGAAAACGTGAGAAAACGCGGCTGCAACCTGCAAATTACTTTTGGCTTGACGCGAAAAACGCAGGCGGGCGGCAAAAAAAGCACTTTTTCTTTGGTACTTTCTTTTTTTGCTTTGGAAAAAAGAAAGTACATTTATAAATAAAAAAGAGGTGAGCAACTTGAATGATAAAGACAAAAAACCCGTAACAATAGAATCAATAATTGAGGCGGTAAAAAGTTATCAGCCGGACGCAGATTTTGAAATGTTGGAACGCGCTTACCTCGTGGCAAAGGAAGGACATCAAACACAAACGCGGGCAAGCGGCGAGCCATACATAAACCACCCGTTAAACGTGGCGGCAATTCTAACAGAATTACAACTTGACGATACAACAATAGCGGCGGCACTTCTTCACGACGTGGCAGAAGATACACTTTTCACGATTGAAGAAATTCAAGATATGTTTGGCGACGAAATGGCTTTACTGATTGACGGCGTAACAAAAATTGGAAAAATCCCAATAAGTTTGGTTAAGAAAAAAGATCCCGCAAAATCAAAAGTTGACGCAGAACGCGCCAAACTCAAGGAAGAACAAACGCTTGAAACATACCGCAAAATGATTATCGCAATGGCAAAAGATATTCGCGTAATTATGATAAAACTTGCCGACCGCCTCCACAATATGCGAACGCTAAAATTTATGCGTCCGGAAAAACAAAAACGTATCGCACAAGAAACTTTGGAAATTTACGCGCCGCTTGCAAATCGTTTAGGAATTTCAAGCATAAAATGGGAACTTGAAGATTTAAGTTTGCGTTACCTTGAACCGGAAGTCTATTACAATTTAGTTAAAAATGTTGTACAAAAACGCAAAGACAGACAAATTTATATCACAGAGGCAGTTAGACAAATTGAAGAAGAATTTGACGATTTAGATATTCACGCCTCAATCAGCGGGCGCGCCAAACATTTTTACAGCATTTATAAAAAAATGAAACGTGATAATAAAGATATTGGCGAAATTTACGACTTGTCAGCTATAAGAATTTTGGTTGACGACGTCAAAGAATGCTATCACGTACTAGGAATAATTCATTCACATTGGAAACCAATTCCCGGACGTTTTAAAGATTATATCGCCGTGCCGAAAAGCAACGGTTACCGCTCCCTTCATACAACCGTTATGGTTTTAGGTTATCCCATTGAAATTCAAATTCGTACCTACGCAATGCATCAAATTTCAGAATACGGCGTGGCGGCTCACTGGAAATATAAAGAGGCAGGAAAAAGCGTCAAAACAAATTCTGCAGATCAAAAAATGTCGTGGCTCCATCAAATGGTACAACTTCAACACGAAATTAAAGACCCTAAAGAATATCTTGAGGCATTGAAGATTGATATTTTCAGCGACGAAATTTTTGTATTTACGCCCGCCGGAGACTTGCTGAATTTACCGCAGGGCTCCAATCCTATCGATTTTGCTTACAGGATCCATTCACAAGTAGGACATCATTGCGTTGGCGCGAAAGTCAACGGCAAAATGGTTCCGCTCGAATACAAACTTCACACCGGCGATTATGTTGAAATTATTACAAACCGTTCAAATAACGGTCCCAGTCAAGATTGGTTGAATATCGTTGCCTCAAGCGATACACGCGCAAAAATTCGTTCGTGGTTTAAGCGTGAAAATCGTGAAGAAAATATTCAGCACGGGCAACAACTTATCAACGACGAATTAAAAAAACTCGGCTACATTCCAAAAGAATTGCTGAAAGAAAATCGCCTTGCTAAAATCGCCGAACAAATGAATATCGGTACTGAAGAAGATTTACTTGCACAGGTTGGCTACAATTCCGCACATTTAAACGGCGTCATTGCAAAACTTATCGAAATGCGCAAAAAGGAACTCGCCGAAAATACGCCGCCGGATATTTCCGAAATGCTTAAAGAAATAAAAATTCCGGCGCAAAATGTCAATGCAAAAAATGACAGCGGGATTTTGGTTGAGGGCGAAAGTGGCTTTGTTGTAAGGCTTGCGAAATGCTGTAACCCAATTCCAGGTGACGAAATTTCCGGCTACATTACACGCGGGCGCGGAGTTTCAGTTCACCGCGTAGACTGCCCAAATATTTTGAAGGGCGCGGAACTCGACAGAATGATTGAAGTCAGCTGGGCAAATTCAAAAGAAAATGTTTACGTTGTAGAAATTGAAATTGTCTGCAACGATAAAAGCGGCGCGTTGACTGAAATTTTGGCAATACCGGCAACTTTGCAGTTAAATATTCATTCAGTTCACGCCTCGCCGAATAAAAGCAATAAAACTTCAACAATACGGCTGGGAATTGAAGTTAGAAATTCTGACGACGTAAGCAGAATTATGACGCAAATGCGCCGTGTCAAAGATGTTTACAGCGTAACTCGCCCAATTACTCCTTCCGGCGATTGATAAAAAAACTACGCAGCATAAAATTTTGTGCCGCGTTTTTTTTATTTAATTTTAATGTCAAGCAAAAATTTTTTGATATAATATTTCAAAATTAAAATTGGAGGTCTTTAAGATGAAGAAAAAATTTTTAAGTATTTTGCTGGCGGGGCTTTTTTTATTTGCAAGTTTAGTTTCGGCGGCAGAAATTCAAGGCAACGGCTACATTGAAGTTACAGAAATTCAATATTATGTACAGGGAAAATCGCTAAACGAATTAAAACGAATGGCAGAAATGCGCGCCTATAGAAAACTTGCCGAAGAACTCGGCGAATTGCATATTTCCTCAACCAGCACAATGAAAGATGAAATGCTTGATGATAATGTTAAAGTTGAAGTCGAAAAAACCGTACACGGCGCAAAAATTATTTCAAATGTTCGTGACAGCGAAAATAATTTTACTGCAACCGTTCGATTAAATCTTTACGGCGGGCAAAATTCTATAGCAAATATTGTTGTTCCAAAAAATACTTCTGTTGAGCCTTTTCCGGATTTTAATCCAGTATTTTTGACAATGGACACTAATTACACCGGCTTAATAATTGATTGTGGCGGACAATTAACTGATACTGCTATGCTCCCAAAAATTGTTTCTATGAGCGGCAAAGAAATTTATTCCGTTCAATATCTTGATAGAAATATGGTTGTAAATAGAGGAATGGTAGCCTATACTGACAGCGCAAATTCCGGAATTCAACGCGCCGGTTCTAATCCATTGACAATTCAAGGAATGGTAATGGGCGGTTGTGATGTTACTGTGAGCGATGACGACGCAGAAAAAATTTTGGCGGCTAATTCTAAGTCTAATTTTTTGAAAAATTGTATGGTTGTTTTTATTAAATGAATTATTTCCTTTAAAAAAGTTTGAAGGCGGCTTGTCGTGGATATTTTCGCCCATTTTGGCGATGTTTGCATTTGTCTTAGAGTTATTTAAAATTTTCTTCTTTTAACAAGTCGGCATTTCTTTCTTTAGAAGAAAGAAACAGCAAATGCTCTTATTCATCACATTTGCAAGCAAAGAAAGAATCTTTCGCCCGCCTGTGTTTTTCGCGTTTAACTTTTCAGAAATTTAAAGTATGTACCGCGTTTTCTCACGTTACCGCAATTTGTAAGTTACAAGCAAAAACGGAGTGCGGCGGGCGTCTAACCCGCTTTCTAATCCTTCATTTGTAAACAAATTTTAGAATTATGATTAAAATTTTGCCCAAAATCCCGTGCAAAATTGTTTTGTATGGAAAAAAGTATTAAACAACAGACAAAGGCGGCTTGTCGTGGATATTTTCGCCCGTTTTGGCGATGTTTGAAAGCTATTCTTAAATTAACTGAATGAGGTGTACGCAATGAAAAAATTTTTACTAATGACATTTTTAATTTTTGCAGTAAGTTTCCAAATTTCCTATGCCAAACAAGAATTAATTGAGGCGTCGGGAAATTACATAATGGATTTAAAAGCAGATGAAACTTTTGCAACAGCAACCGCCCGCGCCCGTGAAGAGGCTAAACGCGCCGCTACTGAAAAAGCCGGCGTTTATCTTCAAGCTTATTCTAAAACCGTAAATCTTGAATTGGATTATGATGAAGTTCAAACTGTCGCCGCGTCTCTCCTTAAAATTCAAGATGAAAAAGTTGATTCAAAATCCTTAGATAACGGGTTGCTTGAAGTTATCGTGACGATTAAAGCCCTTGTCGAAGAACAAGACGAAGAAACGCTGAAAAATATTATGTCCGATGAACAAAGAATAAAGGACGCCACAGATCGCTATAAAAAATTGCAAGCCGAATATGACGAACTCAAAAATCAAATGGAGCAACTTAAACAAAATTACCGCGCCGCCGACGATTCCCAAAAAGCCGAAATAAAAAAATCTATTGCCCAAAATAACAAGTACTTTGAGGCGTTCCTTGCGCTGGAAGAAGGCAACAATGCCTATTTCAGCACAAATTATCAGCAAGCAATTTCAGATTATAGCCGTGCAATAAATATCAATCCAAATTTTGCAGAGGCTTATAACAATCGCGGCAATGCAAATGTTATGACGAAAAATTTTCAACAAGCAACACAAGATTATCAAAACGCCTTAAGACTTAACCGAGTTGACGCCCGTATTTATAACAATTTGGGTAGCGTGTATTATATGCTGAAAGATTATAATTCTGCGGTTAGAGAATACACGAATTCAATTAATTTGAATCCTAATTTTGAAACTGCGTATGTCAACCGTGCGTATGCTTATTATTATCTTGAACAGTTTCAAAATGCTTTGTCTGATTCAAAAATAGTTTTAAAGTTAAATCCTGCGAACGAGGATGCAAAAAAATTGTATAATTACCTGATTAAAAAAGTTCAATAAAATTTTTTGAGGGAGGCGGCAAGTTATGAGAAAAATTTTTGCGTCGATTTTAACTTTTGGAATTTTGATTTTTGCAACGGCGGCAAGTGCAGAAATTCAAAATTTTGTCGGCGTTGGTGAACATTATATTGAAAATGAAACTGAAACTCTCGCGCAGGCTCAAGATAAAGCTAAACTTACTGCCGAACTTGACGCACTCGAACAAGCGCAGGTAAATATTCAAATTTATTCTGAAATGCACAATTTTAATTTGACACGTGATGAAATAATTTCCATTACCGCCGGAATTTTGAATATTACTGATGTTAAATATTTGCTGAAGGAAGATTTTGACGGCTTGCTTATAATGCGCGCTGAAGTTACCGCAGAAATTGATACTGATAAAATCGCCGAATTTGTCGAACGTGAAATTAAACGCCGCGCCTAAATTAATTTTTTCTTACAAGGAATTTTTACTTTCTTTGAATTTGTAAATCCCGCTACCAAATTTACGCGGGGTATTTTTTTGCAATTCAAGAAAATCTGCGCGAAAATCTTTACCGTCAATAGCCGCCCTGTAAATTTTCGTAACAAGTCCCGTAATTTTTGGCGAATAATCCTGCGCCTCAATCCTTAAAGCCGCCGCGCCTAAAATTAATTTCTTATAAAGAATTTTTACTTTCTTTAAATTTGTAAATCCCGCTACCAAATTTACGCGGGGTATTTTTTTGCAATTCGAGAAAATCTGCGCGAAAATCTTTGCCGTCAATAGCCGCCCTGTAAATTTTCGTAACAAGCCCCGTAATTTTTGGCGAATAATCCTGCGCCTCAATCCTTAAAGCCGCCGCGCCCAAAAATTTTTCCACGTACGGCAACAAACATAAATCTTTTGCAAAGTAAATGTGATTGTAATTGAATTGGTCAACTCTGATTGAGTGAATTTCGCCCGCCGAATCTACAAGCGCAAAATGTTTATTCAAAATTTCCGGCGTTGCAAATTCGTTAAAATTCGGATAGTAAAAACTTACCAGATTATGTTCACTAACCATTGATTCTGTTGAGCCGTGAATAATAATTTCAAGCGGTAAATCAGAATTTTCAACAACGCTTTTAACCTGCGCGAAACTCATTTCAAGGGACGCGGTCGCACGTTTAACGCCCAAATTTTTCAAAAATTCGCAAGCCTCATGATTAAAAATGTTGAAAGAAAAATCAACGTAAATGGGCAAGTTGGAATTATTTTTGACAAGATTTAAACTGCCCAAATTGCTGACAAGTACGCCGTCAAAATTTATCCCGCGTTTCAAAAGTTCAGCAAGTTCATTCAAATAATTATCCCGCGTAATTCTGGGAGTATTCAAAATAACTTTCACGTTGGAATTTTTGGCAAGTTCAACCGCAGATTTTAATTCGTCAAGCGTAAAAGGTTTAAGCGGTTTAAAAATTTCGCCGCCAACATAAATTGTATTTGCGCCATTTGAAATTGCAGATTTAACCGCGTCCAAGCTTGAAACTCTAACGGTTAATTCAGGCTTAGTGTTAGATTTTTTTATTGCAGTTTCAGCTGAAAAATTTTCTGCGGTTTTTTCGTCGTCAAAATTCGGCTCCACAATTCCTTCACTGAAAAAGCGCGGCTCCCTTTTGCCACTTAAACCAATTTCAGTTTTTGTCGGCATTTGGAAGGCACAAAGTGTCGTAAATTTTCTTACGCGCTTTTCAAAAAAATCTTTCCAAATATTTTCGTCAAGGCTGTAACCTGTAGGGTCTGCAATGTAAGAATCAATGGCGCGGCGGTAAGTTTTAACAATTCTGCTGACAAATTCCGGCGGGCGCATTCTGCCTTCAATCTTGAAAGA
>CALGGV010000207.1 GCA_937915725.1 uncultured Selenomonadales bacterium | reverse complement strand
AAGCGATAACTCAAAGGCTTTAAAATTTTACAGTCAAGCCGCAGAAAAAAATTATGCTCTCGCGTTTAACAGATTAGCTTTAATCCATTTCAATGAATGTAATGTTGAGGAAACATATAAATATTTTCAACTTGCTGTAGAAGCTTATACAGAAAAATTAGATTCAAATTTTGATGCATTTACATTAAAGGAACTGGCAAAAGCTTGCGAAGATTTATACTTTGTAGAGCCGGACAAAAGAAACTCAAAAAAATTATTGCAGAAATTTTTGGAATACTACAGATTAGCATTTGGAATGTTGAAACTTTTGGCGAACGAGGGAAATATTGAGGCTTTTTTTGAGTTGGGGGAAATGTACCGCGTCGGTAATGGTGTGGCAAAAAGTCATTCCACCGCAATAAAAATGTTTGAAAATGCGGCAAAACTCGGCACAACAGATGATAAAATTCGTGCTTATATCAATATTGCTTTTATTTATGAATCGGACAAAAATTATAATCAATTCATAGACTACATTAAAAAAGCCGCTGCACTTGGCGATTTTTTTGCAATGCGGCAACTCTGGAAATATTATGCCGACAAAGATTTAACGGCGGCTGAACATTGGTTGAAAAAATCTGAAGAAATTCAATCTGAATTTTTGACAGCTTTAAAGCGGGAGGAATTTTAATGTATCCAACAAGCAATGGATTTGGAACGCTTTATACTTTCTTTGAAGATGAAGAGCGTATGAAATATTACCGTCAAGCCGCCGCGCACGGAAATTTAACGGCTATGAAGGAATTGGCTTATTTTCTACGATACGGCAAAGGAATTAATCAAGACTGCCGCGAAGCCTTCAAATGGTACTTGAAAGCGGCAAGTTTTAACGATATTGACGCAATTTTTACAGTTGCCGAAATGTACGCCGCTGAAATTGGTACAGCGCAAAATTTGCCAAAAGCACTGGAGCTGTACAAAAAAATTGCCAACAGTAACATTGCTGAAAAAATTGACAGGAAAAATGCCGCAAAGAAAATCGCCTACATTTACGAAAAATTTTTTAATGACGATCGAATGATGATTAAATGGCTAAAAAAATCTGCTTTGTTTGGAGATACTGACGCACGTTTTAAAATTGCCGAGATTTACCGAGATGGTAAATTTATTGAAAGTTCCGGCGAAAACGCGCTTAAATGGTTTACTGAAATTCTTAACGATAAAAAGTTGTCTGATGAAGAACGATATTCCGCCGCCTTCGAGATAGCCAAAATGTTTTATAACGGTACGGCTGTCCCACGTGATGATAATAAAGCAGTTAAATATTTCAAACTATCGACAAAGGCAAATGTAGTTATAGCAAGAGTTGCGTATAATACTCTTGCCAAAATTTATTGCACAAGCACAGAAATTTCGCCAAATATCGGAATGGTTTTGCATTGGCTGAAAAAAGCTATTGGCGTCGGAAGTCGTCAAGCTATGTGGATTGTAGCTAAAATCTATCGTGACGGAAAATTTGGCGTTCGTCAAAATGGTGAAAAAGCACTGGAAATACTTCATGATTCTGCCATACAAAATTTTGACACAATGAACAAAGTTGCCGCTATGCGGATGATCGCCGAAATGTACGACAAAGGCTTGGCAGTACCTGAAGATAAACAAAAAGCCGCCGAATTGTATAAAGAATCAGCCTTTATTAGCAATGAATGGATTCAAGCCATAAATAATATACAACTTCAAGTTTGAAAAAGTTTTATAAAAGAAAGGAAATTTTTTTATGGCAAGTTATATGGATTTTGAATATGAAAAAATTAATGACGAAATAAGAATAAAAAAAATATTATAATTCTGCAAAGTCCGTGAATATCCCTTCACAAATAGAAAATTTACCTGTTAAAGAAATGGGATTCAGTGCATTTGAACGTTGCAAATCATTGACTGAAATTTCTATACCAAATTCTGTAATAGAAATTGGTGTGTGTACTTTTGCAGACTGTGTTTCTTTGAAAAATATTTCTCTTTCGGAGTCTTTAAAAGAAATTAATATTGGTACTTTTTTAGGGTGCACTTCACTTACAAACATTAAAATTCCAAATTCAGTAACGGAAATTGACTTGAGTGCGTTTGAAGAATGTAGCTCCTTGAAAAGTATTGATATTCCTGATTCTGTAACTTATATTGGAGATTATGCATTTTATAGATACCGTGCATTGACAAGCATTACTATGCCAAGTTCCAATATTAAGATTTCTCCCGATGCTTTTTTGAATTGTAACGTATCTATAAATTTAGCCAAATAAGAATTAAAGTTTTGACCGTACCCTATTTTTACATTCATTACCTCTCTTTTTTCTTTTTGCCGACTTGTTTATTTTTCTTTACCTTAGCTTTCTTCTACATTTGAAAACTTTATTCTTAGACCTATATTGATTAAACCTCCGACTTAGGGTAAATTTGGTCGGAGGTGATTTTTTATGCGTGTTGGTTATGTTCGTGTTTCTTCTGTTGAACAGAACGAAGAACGCCAAATTTTTGAATTAAAACAAAAAGCCAACGTTGAAAAATTCTTCGTCGACAAAGTTTCTTCCAAATCTGCTCATCGCCCAAAATTTGACGAAATGATGAATTGTTTGCGTGAAGGCGATGAATTGATTGTTTCTGAATTTTCCCGCCTTGCTCGCTCCACTACCGACTTACTCAACATCGTTGATTCCTTAACTAAAAAAGATGTCAAAGTTCGTAGTTTGAAAGAGCAGTTGATACCTCTACTCCTCAAGGCAAATTTATGTTGACCATTTTCGGTGCTATCGCCGAATTTGAACGCGAATTGATTTTACAGCGTCAGCGCGAAGATATCCAAATTGCCAAAGCCGCAGGTAAATACAAAGGGCGCAATGCTAAGAAACGCCCCAAAGATTTTGATTTTTATAAACAAGGCTACTATGACCGGCAGTACACCGTTACCGAAATTGCTAAGCACTACAAAGTTTCTCGTCCTACCGTTTATAAATGGTTACGATATTGAACAATCTCAAAAAAATTTTATCCTCTTTTAAATCAGCATCGTATTTAGCATTTTCATTCTCCCCGTGCGCTTTTATAATTTACGCGCTAATTCTTCAAATTTATTGACACATATTTTTTGTTTCACTTAATAAAAAATGTTGGGGAATTATCGAGCCAAATCAATAATTCGCTCTTTTAATATAGAAAATTTATCGCTGGAGAAATCAAAAGCCTGCTTTTTGGCGGACTCCCCAATTTTATTGCCAAGAAAATCATTCGTACTATCAAGACAGAGGTGTAATCGATTTTTATGAGGAGTTTTAAAATGAATACCGCTGTTTTTTAATTTATCCATATGTTCTTTAACTAAGTCTAAAATGTTGTGATTATTACCAATAACAGGTTTAAAAGTCTCCGTACATAAATCTTCTAGAGTACCCTTTTGGAAATTGTTGGAATCGTCAAGACCCGGAAAAAGGAAAAAACTAAGTTTCACGCCTTCAGAATCAATTTTAAAAGTGCCCTTTCTATCTAATTTAATATGCCAAACGTCTTTAATGTTGCCAATTATAGAGTCAACGGCACTGGACGGATTATTGTCGGCGTCTCGAATAAAAAGAAAGCCCTTCATATCTTCGTAATGGTCGTAGTTTTTAAAAAGTTTCATATTTTTAGGAATGTTATCAACCCCATCAGTTTTAATAATTTTAAATTTCTGTTCATCAATAAGTTTAGATTTATCAAGGAAATGCAAGTAATAGCCAAGAAAATGCATATCATCATTGCCTTCACAGACAATAACATACGGTTTTTCAATTTCAAATGTTTGAGGTTTCAAATTCTGATTAGTACCGGCCATTATTTTTTTACCTCATTTCCATGTTGGATTCAAAGGCGGAAAAAAGCGAATCACCCGAAAACTGAAAAGATTTGCGTTTCCCTTTGTAAAATCCTAAGCGTTGGTAACTTAAATCTTCTAACCGTCCAAGTTGTTCCATTGCGCTGAGAGTAGCTTCGATAAAATCTCGATTGTGTGACGTTAAAATAATTTGGCAATGTACGTCTAAAGCAGTTTGACAAAAAATTTTCATCAAAGATTGATAAAGACTGTAGTGGAATCCATTTTCTACTTCATCAATTAAAAGAATGCCATTTGACAAATTCAAGATGTCAACGAGAATTTCGACAGATTTGTTGATACCGTCGCCCATATAGCTAATAGGAATATGTTTTCCGGAATTTAAAGTAACGTAAATATATGGCGAGCCGTTATCCAAAATCATATTGACATCGGAAATATCAGAATCAAAATTTTTCATGGTGTCAACAAGCAAATTTTTTTTATGTTTGTCCAAACTCATTTGGCTGACCGATTCAGCGACAGAAGTTCTGGTAGTAGTAACACTTCTGCACAAAGTAACCGCGCCATAAGGCAGAGGAACTTTAGAAACACTTGAATCCGGTTTAAATTCAATTTCATTGGCAGTATTGGAAAGTTGATTAGGTAAAGTGTAGGTGCCGCTACTTTTGTATATTCCGTTATCAATTTCAACTTTTAAAGACGTAAAAAATTTAGATGATTCTTGAGAGAATAATCTTTTTTTTGCTCCGTTCCGTTCAACCATTCCGCCATAGGATTTAGATGCTGTAAATTTGACAGGCTTGTTCTTATCTTGAAAAATTTGAATGGAAAATTTTTCATTGTCGCTCATGTTGTAAAAAAGCGGATTCCAAAGTTGAGTTGGAGTAGAAATATTTACACCGATATTTCGGAAATTTAATAAATCCCAAAAAACTGAAGGGAACGTTACCGACAAAGGTACAACCCAAGCTTCCAATAGAGCCGTCTTGCCGGAATTATTTTTACCGCCAATAATAGTAACGGGGGTTAAATTTTCAATGGAGAAATCCTCAAAACAACGAAAATTTTTAATTTCCATAGCAGTAACCATTTAATCACATCCCATCTATAAATTAATTCTTTATTTTTAAAAATTCCACTTTGCATTACTAGAATTTGCAGACAAGCCTTGAAATCGTATGAAATAACTTTCACCTCGTCTCTTATTTTTATTATACTACATCATTTGAAGTTTCCAGCTTACCGTCGACATATTTTTCTTTTCTCAATGCGCCCAACATTTTCAGCACTGATTCCGATGTCACGTCCAATGCGACCTTTCTCGTTTTGACGGACAAAAAATAAATGCTAAAATTTGGCGCAAGTACAGATTCTCTTTG
>CALGGV010000206.1 GCA_937915725.1 uncultured Selenomonadales bacterium | reverse complement strand
TAAATCGCCGCTGAAATAAATTTTTTTCGTGTACAAAATTTCGCCTCCTTAATTCGGCGTTGCAATGACGTAAGGTTGATTTCTTTGATTTTTCGGCGTGTTTGAATGTGCAAACCACATTGAAAAAAATCGCCAGCCGTTGCCAACTGTATAGCCGTCTTGCTTGTGGTCGCTTGTGTCATAGGGATCTTCAAAAATCAAAACGTCGTCTAAATCTGAATCAGTATTCATTGAATCATAGCCGATAATTACGCGCCAATGTCCGCCCCATTCGATATTGTCAACTAAAATTGGTCTGCCGAGTCTTAAATTTTTTACTACGAAATTTTGAAAATCTGCGTAACTTTCAAAAGGCTTAGAATTTAAACTGCTCTGAACTTTCCAGCCGATTTTCTTAAAAAAATTTACCATATCTGAAGGATTAGTTCCCACAGGATAACCTTTAGTTTTCATTTCGGCGGAAATTTTCATTTCGTCATAATCGTAATTTTTGTAATATTGCAAAACTGTAAGCGCGGCGGCAGGTCCGCAAGTGTATTCAGTAGTTTGTTGATAAGTTGGATAATTTGGCAAAATAATTAAGCTGTCCGTCGAAGTCATATTGTAAAAATCCGGCGCAGTGAAATAAATTGATTTTTCGTGATTAATTTCAGCGGGCGCGGCGGCAGCTCCTTCGTCTTCGGCATTTGCAAAATTTACGCTGAATAAAATTGACGCCGCCAAAATTGCAGCAAATTTTTTCTTCATAAAAATTCCTCAGTTCGCAGTAAATAAATCAACTTGACGCTCGGCGGCGCGTTTCACGTCAAACATTTTTATTAATTCTGCAACCGCTTGAGTCGGTGAAATTACGCCGTTTAAAACTGCGTCTTTAATTTCCGGCATTCGCCCCGTTATTACCGCGTCGCCAAAAAATAAATTGTGAAGGTGTTCATCAATCATTGCGTACATCCAGTCTAAAAGTTGCCCGTCCCGGCGTTTTTGAAACACGCCACTTTCAGTTGTAACTTTTTTGAAAATCTGTATGACTTGCCATAAATCGTCAAGCCCTGTTTTTTCAACTGCACTTGCCAAATAGGCGTGAGTTTCCCAGCCTTCAGTTGCAGGGCGTATAAATTCAATCATTCTTTCGTATTCGCCGCGCGCAACTTTCGCCTTAATCAAATTATCGCCGTCCGCCTTATTAATTACGATAGCATCAGCAAGTTCCATAACGCCTTTTTTAATTCCCTGTAAATCATCACCCGCGCCCGTCAAAACTACCAACATAAAAAAATCAACCATTGAACGCACGGTCGTTTCAGATTGTCCAACACCAACAGTTTCAATCAAAATCACGTCGTAACCTGCCGCCTCACACATTAACATAGTTTCGCGGCTTTTACGTGCAACTCCGCCCAAAGTTCCGCCTGCAGGACTAGGGCGAATAAAAGCCTCTTCACGGCGGCTTAAAGTTCCCATTCGTGTTTTATCGCCCAAAATTGAACCTTTCGTTACTGAACTTGTAGGATCTATCGTCAACACTGCAATTTTGTAGCCTAAATCGCAGAGCATATTTCCAAACGCCTCAATAATTGTAGATTTACCCGCGCCGGGTACGCCGGTTATTCCGATTCTTAAAGCCTTGCCGGTGTGCGGTAAAAGACGTTGTAAGACGCGCTGCGCCTTTGCAAAATGTTTTGGGCTGTTACTTTCAATCAAAGTTATCGCCTGTGAAAGAATCATTCGGTTGCCTTTCAATACGCCCTCAACGAGTTCATCTTCAGTAGGTACTGCGCGACGCTTAAATTTATAATTTGGGTTGATATTTCCAACAGTTGTATCTTTTATCCCTTCAATACCGCTCATAACTGCCGATTGATTGGAAACCGCCCATTCAGGCGTTGTTGTTGTGTAATTTGCCACGCTTTTAACCTCCTTTGTAATAAAAAAAGCGGCAAGAATTTACTTGCCACCGATTTAAAAAAAAATTATTTAATCAACGGCAACCGCGCCCTCTGCCGTAACAGTAGCCGCCGTAACAATCGCCGTTAGAATTTCTTTCATTGTAATAATCGCCGCAATACGAATCCCTGCAACAATAATTTTCTTTGTCATATTGCGCCGCCTCTGAAGTTGCAAAAATTCCAAAACTTGAAGTAAAAATTAATACGCCGATAAAAAATTTTTTTAACATAATTATTACCTCCAATTTTTTCAATGTTATTATAAACTAAGTATTTTTAAATTGCAAGGAACAAAAAGCCGCTTTACAATCTGAAAATATTTATAAATTAAAATTAAAAATCCCGCGCTGAAATTTTTTATAATAATCTGCGCGAGATTTTTTATTGGAAAAATTTTTAACTTAGTTCATATTTTTAGCATTTTCAGCGGCAGAAAGTGCGGCGGAGAATTTTTTTAAAGCAGAAATTGCGCCTTCAAATGAATCTTTTAGAACTAATTCGACGCGGTTGCCCAAAAGTTTTTTCGCCTGTTTAAAAACTAATCGATAATCTTCACTGGACGAAACTAAAACATAATTTGACGCTAAATCCGAATGAGCCGCGCCAATAATTTCAGCAAGTGAAGGCGATGCTTGAGGACTCCCCGAAACTAAAATAGTTGCGCCCGCGTCTTGCAGTTTTTGAGCCTCGTCAGGGTCTTTTGCAACCGCCAACGCCGCAACTTTTATCAAGGCGTCATTTGCCGGCAAGGCGTGAGTTTCGCTCATATTTGTAATTTTTACGTCGCGCAGTGGTCCCCAGCCCAATGCTTGCTCTAATGCTTTTCCAACGTGATCTGTGTGCAAATGTACTTCAATTCCGCCGTTCATTTGTTCAACTATTGAAAAACTGCTGAAATCTTTCATTTGGCGTTCAAGTTCAGCGATATTTGCATTGGAACTTTTGACACGCAGTCTTATACAATACGGGCGAACTAAATCATTACGCGGGTCGGGCATATTTTTATGAATACCTAAGCCGAGCGAAAGACTAACCGTAGGCGATACAAAATTTCCGTCCAGCCCTTTCAAACAACCCTTTAAAAAACTAATCATAATGCTTGCACCGGCGTTATTTTGCCCGGATTCTGCAACAATTTTTTCGCCGGATTGAATCGCCTTGTTTAAAATTTCAACTATTGGCATATTGTCTCTAACGGCATGATACGCGCCTTTTGCTACAGCCTTTGCAACGATAATGAAAGGACTTTCGCTATCGTCCGGCAGGGCGCGTTGTGCGTACAAAATCCCGTATTGAAAAGCCTTGCCGAATTCCGAGCCCGTAGCCTCATATTTTCCTGCAAGCCCTG
>CALGGV010000205.1 GCA_937915725.1 uncultured Selenomonadales bacterium | reverse complement strand
TTTGATATTTTTCAAACTGAACTTATCGCGCAGGTTGTCAATCACGCGGGCAACAGAAATTATTGGCGGGATTGGGCGTCAAAAGTTTCTGTCATTGTGCAACGCCACACCGAAGAAATTAAAAATCTTATCGCCAAAAAAGACTCTCCGCAAGCCGCCGCCTTCAAACAATTTCTTGACGATTTACACAAAATTATTAATCCGTCAATCACTGAAAATGAGGCTGTCGATATGCTCGCCCAGCACTTGATAACCCGCCCGGTTTTTGAGGCTCTCTTTGAAAATTATTCCTTCGCCCAAAATAACCCCGTGTCTAAGTCGATGACTGAAATTTTGTACCAACTTGATAAAACCGGGCTTGAAAACGACCGCGCCGAACTCAAAGAATTTTATGACAACGTCAAGGAAAGTTGCAAAGATATGGGCGACGCCGCCAACCGCCAAAAAATTATCGTCAGCTTGTATGACAGCTTTTTCAAAATGGCGTTGCCGCAAACTGTCGAAAGGCTCGGCATTGTTTATACGCCCGTTGAAGTTGTAGATTTTATTTTAAATTCGGTTGACGCCGTACTCAAAAAAGAATTTGGGCGCACAATTTCTGATGAAAATGTTCACGTACTCGACCCCTTCAGCGGCACGGGCACTTTTATTACGCGGCTGATTCAAAGCGGCTTGATTCAACCTAAAGATTTACTGCGCAAATATCAGAAAGAATTGCACGCAAATGAAATTGTTTTGCTTGCCTACTATATCGCCGCCATTAATATTGAAAATTCGTTTCACTCATTTTTAGGCAAAAGTGAAAATTCTACTGCCTCTTGCCTACTGCCTACTGCCTATATTCCCTTCGAGGGAATATGCTTGACTGATACTTTTCAAAGTTACGAAAACGCCGCCGCCAAAGATAATATTTATCTTGGCGATGGTTTTGAAAATCCCCTGCGCGAAAACGCCGCCCTTATCAAAAAGCAACTCGATACTCAAATTGAAATTATCGTCGGCAACCCGCCCTATTCAGTCGGGCAAAAATCCGCCAACGATAACGCCCAAAATATTCACTACGATAAACTTGAAAGACGTATCGCCGAAACTTACGCCGCCGGTACTGACGCCACAAATAAAAATTCACTCTATGACAGCTACATTAAGGCTTTTCGCTGGGCGTCTGACAGAATTGCTAACGGCGGGATTATCGGCTTTGTTACTAACGCGGGCTGGCTTGACGGCGCGGCTATGGACGGCTTAAGAAAATGTTTTGCAAAGGAATTTACAAGCATTTATGTTTTTAATTTGCGCGGCAACCAACGAACGCAGGGCGAAATTTCTCGACGTGAAGGCGGCAAAATTTTTGGAAGTGGCAGCCGTGCGCCTATCGCTATTACTATTCTTGTTAAAAATCCTTGCTACGCAGGCAGAAGGCAAAAGGCAGTAGGCAGTAGTAAAAACTCTTGCCTCTTGCCTAATTCCTCTGCACTAATTTATTACTGCGATATTGGAGACTATTTAAGCCGCGAAGAAAAACTTGCTAAGATTAAATCTTTGAAAAATGTACTTGCAGACGAATTTAAAATTTTGACGCCCAATGAAAAAGGCGACTGGATTAACCAACGCGGCAACACTTTTGAAAATTTTATTCCTATTCAGCCGGAAAATAAATTTGACGCCGCCGCAAAATCTTTTTTCACAACTGATTCAAATGGAATTTCAACTAATCGTGATGCTTGGTGTTGGAATTTTTCAAAATCTGGACTTGCAAAAAATATTCAAACGACGATTGATTTTTATAATAACAATTCGCCTGAAAATATTGACGAAACAAAAATTACTTGGGTACAGTCAACTGTTGCTTTTAAAAATCGTGGCTTGCAATTTAAATTTTACAACTCAAAAATTTTTGAAAGTATTTACCGTCCATTTTGTAAAGCTAATCTTTACTATGATGAATATTTAATTCATAGACGTTATCAAATGTCAAAACTTTTTCCAACGGGCAATGAAGAAAATATTTTAATTTGTTTACCAGGTACAAGCAGTTCAAAAAATTTTTCAGTTTTAATTACAGATAAAATTATTTGTCACGATACAGTTGATAAAACTCAATGTTTTCCTTTGTATTGGTACGAGGCGGCAGATGAAGGCGGCAATATCAGACTTGAAGGCTTTGGAAGTTACACGCGGCACGCCGGAATTACAGATTTTATTTTAAATCAAGCGCGGGAACTTTACGGCGGCGGCGTGTCGAAGGAAGATATATTCTATTACGTGTATGGCTTTTTGCATTTGCCGGCGTACAGAGAGAAATTTGCAGCGGACTTGAAAAAGAGTTTGCCGCGTCTTTTTTTGGTAGCCGAGCCGGAAAAGTTTTGGGCGTTATCAAAGGCAGGGCGGCAGTTGGCAGAAATACATTTGAACTACGAAAAATACGAAAAGCCGGCTGAAGTTGAAGTTGAAAAAACAGCTGAAGATTATCGAGTAACAAAATTGCGCTTGTCGAAAGATAAAACCGCGCTGATTTACAACGAAAAAATCACGATAAAAAATATCCCTGCGCGAGCGTTTGAATACGTAGTCAACGGGCGTTCGCCGCTTGAATGGATAATCGACAGGTACCAAATTAAAACCGACAAGGCAAGCGGAATAACCAACAACCCCAACGATTGGTGCACTGAACATAATCAGCCGCGTTATATTTTGGATTTAATTTTAAGTTGTATCACGGTAAGTTTAAAGACTTTGGAAATTGTAGAAAATTTGCCGAGTGTGGATTTTGAATAAAGTACTTGCAAATTTTGGCGGAGCGTGGTAATATTTTGGCGTGAATATAGATAAATATCGAACAAGAAGTCCATCATATCACGGGCGCAAACAAAAACCCCTGAGCCGTTTTCCGACGACGACTTAGGGGTTGCGCTTATTCGGCGCGATTTTTGGGCTTGTTACCGCAGCTTCTTACGAAGTTTGTCAAGCCACTTGCGAACGTGTGGAGTAATGAGGTTTGCAATTACGCCCGCTCCGACGCTTTTTAATATATCGAACAAGATGTCCATTCATACCACCTCCCCTCTGTTACCAGAGTGGTTGCGGCAACGCCTGTAATTGTAGCAGGCGGTAATTTTTTTGTCAAAAAGCTTGCAAATTGCGGTGGGACGTGGTAATATTTTGTTGTGATTAAGATAAAAAATATAAGCAACATATCCATAAAGTCACGGGCGAAAGAAAATCCCCTTGTCATCTTGTTAGGTTGGATGACTTGGGGATTACGCCTATTTAGCGTGATTTTTGTGCTTGTTACCGCAACTTCTTGCGAAGTTTGTCAAGCCACTTGCGGACGTGTGGAAAGATTAGGTTAGCCACGACGCCCGCTGCGACATTTTGAATGAAATTCAGCAACATATCCATTTTTTACCACCTCCTCTCCGTCACCGGAGTGGTTGCGGTAACGCTTGTAATTGTAGCAGGCGGTAATTTTTTTGTCAAAAAGCTTGCAAAAAGTTTGGCGGCGTGGTAATATTTTAGCGTGAACTAAATAAACAATAAATCGAATAGGAATTCTGTAGGCGTCACAGGCGTAGCAAAAACCCCAAAAACCTCTAAATTGCCAAACGAGGCTTGGGGGTTGCGTCTACTTGCGACGCGATTTAGTTACCGCTGTTCGTCAGTGTTGAAATATTGCTTTATCTTGCTCCAAATAATCTTGGAGAGCAAATTTCCCCCGACTACTGTCAGTAAATCAAATAGAAACTCCATTCGGCGTCACCTCCTCTCACTGTTACCAGTGTAGGCGCGGTAACCGCCGTTATTTTATTGCAGTGAAAAATTTTTGTCAACGTACTTGCAAATTGCGGTGGGGCGTGGTAATATTTTGTTGTGATTAAGATAAAAAATATAAGCAACATATCCATAAAGTCACGGGCGAAAGAAAATCCCCTTGTCATCTTGTTAGGTTGGATGACTTGGGGATTACGCCTATTTAGCGTGATTTTTGTGCTTGTTACCGCAACTTCTTGCGAAGTTTGTCAAGCCACTTGCGGACGTGTGGAAAGATTAGGTTAGCCACGACGCCCGCTACGACATTTTTAAGTATATCAAGGATTGTATCCATTTATACCACCTCCTCTCTGTTGCCAGAGTGGCAGGCGGTAATTTTTTTGTCAAAAAGCTTAAAATTTTTTGGTTAATTAGTTTAATAATTTTTTTAATTAAAATTGAAAAAATCTAACGCAGTTTTAATATTTGTGATATACTATTTAAACAAGAAAAAATTAAGGAGGTATTTAAAATGAAGGCAAAATTTAGCTTTTTGGGAATTTTAATAGCGGCGTTACTTTTATGCAGTGGAATTCGCGCAGAGGCTGCCCCCGGTACAGATTGGAACAGCAATACTATCACAGTAACCGGTACAGGAATTGCGCCCGCCGGAAGTTACGGCGCACAAGCAAGAATTTTGGCAAAACGCGCGGCAGTAGCGGACGCTTACAGGCAACTTCTTGAAATTGTAAAGGGCGTACAGATTGACGCAACAACAACCGTTGAAATGGCAATGACTACTTCAGATACCGTCAATTTACACGTTGAAGGCGTTATCAGAGGCGCAAAGATCGTTGACGAAAATTTTACATACGATGGAGCATATGAAGTAACAATGCAACTTCCAATTTTTGGAGCAAGCGGCGGACTTGCAGAGGCTGTTTTGGAACGCCCGACCCGCGTTGAACCTTTTCCGGAAGTTTCAACAACCGTTACAGTTACCATTAGAGGCGGCTACACCGGCTTAATTATTGACTGCCGCGGTTTTCGTGTACAACCTGTCATGAGTCCGGTTATTAAAAATGCTAGAGGGCAAAAAATTTATGGACACAAGAATTTAGACCCCGATAAAGTCATTGAATACGGTATGGCAAGTTATGCAGACAGCATGAGTCAAGCACAACGCGCAGGATCCAATCCTTTGGTTATTAAAGCTGTTGACGTTGAAGATTTCAATGCAAATCCTGTTGTAAGCATGGAAGATGCTAACCTCATTTTAAGTGAAAATAAATCTTCACATTTCCTTGAAGATACAGCGGTTGTATTTCTTTACTAAGTTTTAATTTCTTAAAATAAAAAAATTTCCCCGTCGAAATTGGCGGGGATTTTTTAATTGCGCTGTTCGATAAAAAATTTTTT
>CALGGV010000204.1 GCA_937915725.1 uncultured Selenomonadales bacterium | reverse complement strand
CTTAGTCCTAAAATTTCGACGAAGGAGAAATTTACTATGGAATATGAATTTAGAGTTTGGAATAATCCCACAAAAGATCTTTCAAGCATTTCGCCTGAAAGTGCCAAAAGTTGGCTGAAAGCTACAGCTGATTCAGTAGCGGCTGCATTAGGTAACAACAATCACGGTAACCCCGACATTTTGATTGATACAAAAACTTTGGGCGAAGGTACTGTTGCTTTGGCTGATATTTCCTACAACAACGAAAAGCTTAAAGCTCAAGATGATAATACTAAACGTGCTATAAAAATGCACATTAAAGGGAATTTGTATCTGCCGCTTGAAGGTTCTTTGAAAGATGCAGCAAAAGCAGCGGTCGGCGTTGGAAATGGTGAAGCCTCCTTGAAAGCGAAAAGAAATACTTTGCTCTTATCGCAATGGGCGGCGGTTAAACCGGACAGCAACGAGGCTAACAAACCATATTATCGCTCCGTTGCTTTATCGATAACGACAAAGGCAGGCGATTTTAGAGTTATCACTGCAAATAATATGTACGTCGAAAGTTACAGTGAAGATTACAGCGAAGGCGAATTTGGAAGTTTTGAATTGACATTGAAACAAAGTCTTGAAGGAAATGCTAACTTTAAAGTTGACGGGCTGGCATCAGAAAAATTAACTGTGATTGATAAAATTGGAAAGGCTATTGACAAAGCCGCAGACGTTGCCTCAAAAATCGCAACAACAGCGGCGGTTGCAGGGGCGATTGTTGCTACAACTACTGAAACTGTAGAAAAATTTACCGGCGAAACTGAAGCAACACGCAAAATTAAAGGCGTTTCAAAAGCCACTGCGTCGGCGGGCAAAGTTGTAAAAGATACCGGCGAATTGGCTAAAAATGCCCGCGCAAAAGACTTTGATAAAATTAATGAAAGTGCCAAAAATCTTAGCGATTCCAGCAATGAACTTGTAAGAACCAGTAAATCTGCGCACGGCAATAAAGCCCTTTCCTTGTCCAAAATGGAAGAAGAATATCTTGACTGGATTAAAGCAAATCCTAAGGAATATGAAAAATATGTAACAGCAAGCGATTCAGAAAAACGCAAAATGTTGGAACAAGCCGCCAAAGAAAAAGAAGACAGATGGTACGTTACCAAATATTATGAAGAATCTTCAATCAATATGGATAAAGTTAAAGAAGTTGAAAAAAATTTGGAAAAGGAAAGCGACGCTAGAGCAAAAGCTAACAAAGAAAACAAGGATTTTGATATTCAAGATTTAAATTTCAATGATGAAGAAGAAAAAGTAGAGGCAAACAGAGACGCCGCCAAAAATGAAACTGAAAAAGCAAAATTGGAGGCAGAATTGGCAGCATTGGCAGCCGCTTACCTTGCCTATATTAATAAAGATTCTAAGAAAAAAGCCGCCTATGATAAAGCTACTACCGCCGAAAAAATCGAAATGTTAAATGCCGTCAAGAAAAAAACTGAAGACGCCGAAAAAGTCGCCGCGTTGGAAAAAGACCATCTTGACGCTATTAAAAAAGACGCCGAAAAATATAAAAAATACCAAAAAGCCTCAAATGAAGAAAAAATTGAAATGTTGCAAGCCGAACAGAAAAAAGTTGATAATGCCAAAAGAGTTTCTGAATTGGAAAAAAATTACCTTGACACTATAAAAAAAGATTCTGCAAATTATGAGAAGTACAAAAAACTTTCAGATGAAGAAAAAATTAAAGTGTTGGAAGAATTGCAGGACGCCGCCGAAGAAAGCGAAATGTTGGAAAAGGCTAAAAATCCCCCCACTAATAGTTCATTGAGTAGCGCAGATTTAAATAATAGGATAAATTCAGCCGCAAATAAGAAAAATGGTAATTCGTAATAATTTAAATTAAGGAGAAAATTTTTATGGAATATGAATTCCGAGTTTGGAAAGATGCCGAAAAAGTTCCCAAACTTAAACCGGAAAAAGCCGATGACAGAATAACAGCAATAACAAATACAACCGCCAGCATTATTACCGGCAAGACAAAAGGCGACCCCGATATTTTAATTGACGCGGACGGCGCGGGCGAAAATGCAATATCTTCCGCTCATCTTTCATATTACAACTCAAAGATAAAGGAAAACGGCGCGGAAGTTGTTAAGCGTTTCATAAAAATTAAAATTAACGGAAATTTATATTTGCCGCTTGATAACAGTTTGAGTGAGGCGGCAAAAAGTGCGGCAGGACTTAACACCGGCGATGAAAATAAAAAAAGGGACACTGTTCTTTTGTCAAAATGGGCGGCGGCAATGCCGGAAGACGATAAAACAAAACCGGAGCCTTATTATCGTGGTGTAATTTTGTGGATAATGACAAAGGCGGGCGATTTTCGCATTGTAACCGCAAATAATATGTATATTGAAACTTACGATGAAGATTACAAGGAAGGCGAATTTGGAACTTTCCAGTTAGTGCTTATGCAAAAAATGGACTCCTCCAGTAAATTTGAAGTTGCGGGCTTAGGTTATGAAAAAGTTTCCAAACTGGCTCAAATGGGGAAAGCAATTTCAGACGCCGCCGAAAAAGTCGAAACTGCAGGCGCAGTAATAGCCGCCACCGGCGCAGTAGCCAAAGTAATTACCGAAACTGTTGAAAAATTCACCGGCGAAACTGCAGCCACCAAATGGATTAAATACAGCGCAGATACTACCAGTTCAGCCGGTAAAGTGGTAAAGAGTGGCTCAAGTGTTATGAAAGATCACAGTCTTTCCAATATTACAGAAGAAATTCAAAATACCAACGAAGAAGTAAACGACCGAA
The DNA here is from genome assembly GCA_937915725.1 of uncultured Selenomonadales bacterium. GTDB lineage: Bacteria > Bacillota > Negativicutes > Selenomonadales > Selenomonadaceae > Quinella. Next base: position 966 of record CALGGV010000204.1, on the reverse strand, counting down.
TACAAAAAGGCAAGGAAGATGACGACAGCGTAAAGAAATTATCTGAATTGGAAAAAGAATACCTTGACGCCATTAAAGATGACCCCGATAAATACGAAGAATATAAAACTTCCGAAATTGAAGATAAAATTAAAATGTTGGAAAAAGAAAAAAATAAAAAAGAAACTAAAGAAGACGAAAAAAAATTGAAAGAAAAGTACCTTGCTGATATTAAAGCCGATTCCGAATTATACGCCGAATATCTGAAAGCCGACCACGAAACAAGAATTCAAATGTTGAAAGCGGCAAAAGAAAACGCCGAAGATAAAGCTGAAGAAGAGGCAAATAAAAAAATTAGCGGTGCAGATTTAAATACTATGCTGAATGACGCCGCCAATAAAAAAAATGGTAATTCGCAATGATTCAAACAGAATGGTTTTTGATAAAAAAAGACCCTGACGCGCCGTCGATTGTTGACGCGGCAGGATTTAACAGAAAAAATTATCCCTACTTCACAAATGCTGAAACTTTTTCAAAAGTTGATGACGGCGTTGCTTATTATGGTTACAGCGGGAATTTTTTGGAGTGCGATATTTTGTTTGAGCCAACATTTTTGATTCATGACAATTTACAATCACTTTTCAAATTCATTGAGCCGGAATTAGAATTTAAAGGCGTGCAACTTTACGCGGCACAAAATCCAAAAACTTTGGCAACGCCGCTGTATTGGTTGCCGTACTTAGAATTTACTGACGCAATAAGCGAAAGTTCAGAAATAATTCAAGGCAAGCCGATTAAATTAATTTTGAAAGCTGAAATGTTGCAGGAAAAAAGATTAATCCATTGCAAATTGCCGGCGGCTGACATTTGGGCGTTATCGCTTGAGGCGGCAGAATGTTTATTGCGGCGTCAACCTTTAGGGTTTTTACTGGAAAAAATTTTTATTCAAAAATAGGCAAAAAATCGATTTTAAGCCGCCTTCAAAAA
>CALGGV010000203.1 GCA_937915725.1 uncultured Selenomonadales bacterium | reverse complement strand
TTCAGAATAGGAAAAATTTTATCGAAGGTAATAAAAATTTACGGGGGAAATTTTTTGAATCAGGCACTTTTGAGAAATAGAAAATATTTATATGCTACAGAATTTTTTTCGGGAATGTCAGTAATGGCGGTTGAATTGGGAGCAAGTCGGTTGCTTGCGCCTTATTTCAGTTCGTCACAAATTGTTTGGACGATAATAATTGGTACAATAATGATAGCAATGGCGTTAGGCAATGTTTACGGCGGACGGCTTGCAGATAAAAATTCAGATCCTGCATTGCTTTACCGCAGAATAATTTTTGCCGCGCTGTGGATTGCCGCAATTCCTGTTTTGGGAAAATATTTTATAATTTTTTTGTCCGGAATTTTGATTGTTGCGATTGATACAAATTTATTAATTTGGGCGGCATTTTTATCCTGTATGGTAATTTTTGTAATACCGCTGTTTTGGCTCGGAACGGTTACGCCTTGTCTTGTAAAATACGCCACAAACAATTTGGAAGATAACGGAAAAGTTGTTGGAAATTTGGGCGCGTTTCAAACAATCGGCAGTATCATTGGAACTTTTTTACCAACTTTCGTAACAATTCCGGCAGTTGGTACGGCAATTACTTTCTTAGTTTTTTCCGGCATTTTATTTTTAATTGCGGCGATTTATTTCATCTGCACGAAGTCTCAAAAAATTTTAGTTGCAGTGGCGGCGATAATTTTTATAATCTGCGCAATTTTTGGGAGCAGTAACAGTTTTGCTTTTTGGCGAAACGATTTAACCTACGAGGGAGAATCCATTTACAATTATTTACAAGTTTATGACACGTCGCGCAGTACAATTCTTTCAACAAATGTTTTATTCGGTGTTCAATCTGTGAAAATGAAAACTGACAGTTTAACGGGAATGTATTATGACTACGCGCTGGCGGCTCCGGTTATAGCTGACAAGCCGAATTTAAAAATTTTAATTTTGGGCAATGGCGCGGGAACTTTTGCGGCAAAATGTTTAAAATATTTTCCAAATTCTCAAATTACCGGCGTTGAAATTGACGAAAAAATTACCAATTTGGCAAAAAAATATTTCGCTATGCCGGAAAATATTTCAGTTACAACTTACGATGGACGCGCCTTTCTTCAAGCTGACAAAAATTTTTATGACGTGATTTTGGTTGACGCCTATCAAGATATTACAATTCCTTTTCAAATGAGTTCGATTGAATTTTTTCAGCTGGTTAGACAACATTTAAATTCCGGCGGCGTTATGGTTTTAAATATGAATTTGCGCGTACAAGAAAACGGCGGGATTAATGATTATATTACAAATACTGTATCTGAAGTTTTTCCGGACGTGCGGACAATCGACGCAGATAACGCCACGAATAAAATTTTATTCGCCGCCCCAAATGAAAATATTTTGAATCAACTTTTTAATCGCGCAGATAATTTTGACGGCGAACTTTCAAATTTAATGAAAAAAATTTCGGCAAATTGGCAGATTCAGTCACGCGGCAAATATATTTTGACAGATGACAACGCGCCGGTTGAACTTTTGGGCATGAAGGCGATTGATAAAATTATTCAATCGCAATTAAAAATCTACAAAGAAATTTACCGAAAAGACGGCTTAGACGGGCTTTTAAAATTTCTCTAAATAATTATTTGCAATAAAAAAAACTCTCAACCTTATGGCTGAGAGTTTTTTAGGAATGATTTAAAAAATTATGTTTTACTTTTTATTAGAATTGATTGAAGAAACAATCGTATCTGTAACTACGAGTTCATTAGTATTTTGGAAAATTTCTGTTTGCTCCGCTGAATAATTAGAATCAGCAATTTTTGTTACTTCAGAAATTTGAGTATCATCAGTTATGAAATTATTGTCATCTTCGGTAAACCACATTGAATTAGTTGAGGCGGAATAAGAAATATTTTGCGAATAAGTTTTTATTGTTGTTTTATTATTTGCGTCTGTAATAGAAATTTTCTTACCTTTGCCATTTTGAACAGTGATTGAATTATTTCCAACGCTAAAGATAACATCATTTCCACTGTAAGTGGTTTTTGTTATCGTGCCACTTGTTATTCTAATGTTATCCTGCCCTGCCGCGTAATCAGTGATAGTATCATTGCCGCCGCTGTAAGCGAATACATCTCTACCTGCACCGCCCGTCAAAGTGTTATTACCCGCGCCGCCATTTAATGTATCGTTACCTGCGCCGCCAAATAATTCATCGTTTCCGGAATCTCCAAAAATTCTATCGTTTCCGGCGTTACCATTGATTGAATCATTGCCTACGCCGCCGTAAATAATTTCGGCTTTGCCACCGCCAAGAATAGTGTTATCTTGAGCATTACCTGAAATGTTAACTGTTTTTATGGCTGCTGAGGCGTCGATTTTCTTAACGGTTGAATCATAATCTGTAGACTTTAATTGAGTGCCGAACAAAGAACTCAATGTAATTTCTGTTTTATCTGCGTTATAACTTATCAAGCCATATGCTTTTGTAGTTGTATAGCCTTCACTATCTGTGACTGTTAATTTTTTACCCTTGCCTGATTTGACTGTGATACTTCCGGAATCAGTATACAAAATCACGTCTGATCCTTTAATCATAGAGTTTGTTATTTCGCTATTATTCAAAACGATTTTATCTTGTCCTACAACGTAGTCAGTAATTAAATCATTGCCGCTTGAATAAATGAAAATATCTTTTCCCGCGCCGCCGCTTAATGTATCGTTGCCACTGCCGCCGGTAATTGTATCTGCACCTCTGCCACCTTTTATCAAGTTAGATTTTGAGTTACCAATTAAACTGGAGGCAACTGTAACTTTTGAAGCGTCGAGAGTAATAACGCTATTGCCGTAAGTTTCATTTAAATCAACATTAGCTGCTGCTGAAACAACACTTGCTGTTAAGATTTTGGTATCTGTACTATTTTTTGCTGCAGTGCCGTACTTATAACCTTTAGGTAAAGCAGATGGTAAAGAAATTGGAACCGAGACTTGTTTACCATTGATATTTAAAGTATCAGCTGTGAAGTTACTAAGGAGCATAGAACCGCTACCAACACTAATTAAAACTTCAGTAGTACCTTTGCGGGTTAATTTATAATCGCCGGTTATCTTCAATGAATCTGTTGTACCATAGCCGTAAATTGTATCGTTGCCGTCGCCTTCTTCATATTGGATTATATTATTTTTCGCAGAACCATAGAAATAAATACGGTCATTATCTTTACCGCCGTTAATTGTGGAATTAGTAGAGTATACAGTAATATAATCGTTACCCGCGCCGCCGTCAAAGACAAGATTTTTCATTTTACTTCCATAATTACTGTAAAGGGTATCGTCGCCATCATTGCCTGTCAAAGTTACATATGAATTTTGATTATAAATATAGTCATTTCCTGCGCCGCCATTGACTGACGAATAATCAGCATCACTTCTAATGTGATCTGCACCTGCGCCGCCATCTATGGTTGCATTTTTACCCCAGTTGAGAACATAGTCGCTGCCTTCGCCAAGCTCAATATAAACTTTCTGTCCATAATTCATAACTGAATCATTGCCTGCGCCTGTGTAAATTTCTGCATTTGTTCCTTTACTGTTGTTATAAACGTAATCATTATCGTTACCGCTATCAATCTTTACATTGGAGCCATAATTATTGATAGAATCATTGCCGCCGAGAGCTTGAATTGTTGCGCCGCTAATTGTGTTACTAATACGATCCGCATATTCTGTACCGATAATGAGTTTAGGATCGCTACTTTCGCCGCTGCTTATAGAAACTTTTTTACCATTGATATTTAAAGTATCAGCTGTGAAGTTGCCAAGGAGTATGGAGCCACTTCCAACGTTGACAATAACATTGTTATTATTATCACGAGTGACAGTATAATCTCCGCTTATCTTCAATGAATCTTTTGTTCTATAACCCAAGATAACGTCGTTGCCGTCGCCCGTGTCATAGACAAAGGCACTGCCGCCCGAAGTACTTGACGGATTATTATAAATCGTATCATTACCTTTGCCGGCGGTAATTGTGCCGTGAGTGGGATAATCGTATTGGCTACGTTCGTCTTCAAGCTTGATTATATCATCGCCCGTGCCCGCGTTGATTGAGCTACCCCAAGTAGTTACGGCTCTTATGGTATCATTTCCATCACCGGCTAAAACTGTAACATATGAATTCCTGAAACTAATGCTGTCATCGCCAGCGCCTCCGTTAATTTTTACACCGCAAGCAGCATTGTAAACCGTATCGTTACCTTCGCCTGCGTAAATTACGACGTCTTCGCCTGCGTAATAATTGTAAATTCTATCGTCGCCCGCACCTGTATTTATCAAAATACCTTGAGTCGAGTTACGGACGGTGTCCGGCGTGGGGTCTGGAGAATAAGCCGGAACACTGACAATTTTGCCGTTGATATTTAAAGTATCCATACCGTAATTACTCAACAATATTGAACCTGAACCGACGCTTACAGTTACATTTTTATCGTCGCCAATAATTTTATAGCCTCCAGTTATTTTCAATGAATCATTTTCGCCGTAACCGTAAATCGTATCGTTGCCGTCACCTTTCACGTATTCATAAACACGAGTATTATTGCTCGTGCTGACGTAACTTTCAGCTTGAGCATAAATTTGGTCATCGCCTTTGCCAGCATTTACTGTAAATGGATTACCCTTTCCAAGATTTATAATGTCATTACCGGTACCGCCTGAAATTGAACCGAAAACTGAAACATAAATAGTGTCATCGCCATCACCCAAATTGTAAGTATTACCTTTGCTGCCTCCGGCACCGCCGATTGTGATAAAATCGTTTCCATTGCCAACATCAATATAAGACTCGAAAAATCCGCCTGAAACAGTGTCGTTACCTTCGCCAGCAAGAATTGTATTGTAATTATTGAAAGAAATTCCATGAATTGAATCGTTACCGGCTCCGGCATCAATTAAAACATAATTGGCAGATTTATTAGAAATAGTATCATTGCCTTTGCCGCCGGTAAGCGAAATTTTTGATTTTGAGTTTGTAATTTTCTTGCCTTCTTCAGAATTTCCGCTACTTATAGAAACTTTTTTACCATTGATATTTAAAGTATCAGCTGTGAAGTTGCTAAGGAGCATAGAACCGCTATCAACGCTAATTAAAACTTCAGTAGTACCTTTGCGGGTTAATTTATAATCGCCGGTTATCTTCAATGAATCTGTTGTATTATAGCCGTAAATTGTATCGTTGCCGTCGCCTTCTGCATATTGGAACAGAACTTTTTGCTTACTACTTCCTACACTAACAATATCATTTCCGGTGCCGCCACTTATTGTGCTTGTAGTTTCCCCCTCATGAATTATTATTGAATCATTTCCTTCCCCGGCTAAGATTAAACCTCCGCTTACTCTAATAGAATCATTTCCTGCGCCGCCTTTGACTGTAAGGAGAGATTTACCTGAAACTGAACTGCCACTGTAAATGTAGTCATCGCCATCCCCGCCATCAATCATACTTTGGTCATATACATAACTTCCCGTTATAGTATCATTTCCGGCTCCGCCTAATATTGTTATTTTAAAGTTAAATTCATTGGAAATATAATCATTACCATCACCGGCATTAATATAGGTATTACTTGTGAGTTGATCAGTAATTTTGTTCTTGTTCAATATCGTATCATTGCCATTACCTGTAATTATAGTGGAATTGTTATTGGCATTTGAAATACTATTGTTGCCATTGCCGCCATTTATACTGACGTTTAATCCGCTATTTTCAACCGTATCATTATCTGCCCCCGCGTCAATAGTAACTTTACTACCGGAATTTGTAATTGAATCATTACCTATTCCGGTATTTATCAATATGCCTGATGTTTTGTTATCAATAGTATCGTCATTGCTAACAGTAGCAGGTATGAATTTTATTTTAGGTGTACTGTTCTTGGAATTTTTAACATTGATAGTATCATTACCGACACTAATTAAAAGATCTTTTCCACTGAAAACTGAAGAATACTCAGTAGCCGTAATTTGAATAGTATCATCAGAATTTAAGTTGAAAATAGTATCGTTGCCATCGCCCTGCAAATACTGAATAACATTATTTTTGCCTGAAGAATAAATCAAATCATTACCCGTGCCGCCGGAAATTGAAACGCTATCTTCGTAATTGTAAACAGTGTCGTTGCCTGCCCCTGCGCTAATTTTACTTCTGGTACCCCAGTTTGTGTTGTAAATAAAATCGTTGCCTGCACCTAAATCTATAACGTTACTTCCGCCATTGTAAACTGTATCATCGCCTTCACCGGTATTTATTGTCGAATTTCCACGATCCCAATTATTGTCAATATAATCATTACCTGCGCCGGTGTTAATTGAATTACTACTCATTTCCGCGCCTAAAATAGTATCATTTCCCGTACCGGTTGTGATTGTTGTATATTTGGAATAATTTTTAATAAAATTATTGCCGTTACCGGAATTAATTGAGACTTTTTCTCCGGAATTTGAAACTGAATCATTACCGTTGAATGTATTGATTGTTACATTGGAAGTAAAATTGGTAATAATATCTTTTCCGCTTGTTCCTGTGGTTGAGGAAGGATTAATAATTTTGCCATCAACATTAACGCTACGAGTTCCGATAAATTTTATGGAGCCGTCCCCAATTTTTAAAATTAAATCATTGCCGGAAACTATTGAGCCGGAAATTGTTCCGTCAACTAATTTTAATGAATCAGTTGGATTGTAACCGTAGATTGTATCGTTGCCATCACCATTGGAATATTTTATCACAACCTCCGTGGAGCCGCGATTGTATTGATCTAATTGAATTGAATCATCACCTGTGCCGCCGGAAATTATTACATTAGAGCTATTGTTATTTATTATTGTGTCATTGCCCGCGCCACCGTCAATTTTAGAATTATGGCTGTAATAATCATTATAAATATAATCGTTGCCAGCCTCGCCATTAATACTTGAACTATCTCCATAAATACCATTGCGAATGGTATCGTTACCTTCGCCGGCATTAATCAGCACTCTATAAGCTGAATTTTTAATGCTATCGTTGCCCGCGCTTGCAGAAATAGTAACGTCATTTCCGCTATTTGAAATTGAATCATTGCCTGTACCGCCGGTAAGCGAAATTTTTGCTTTTGAGTTTGTGATTTTTTTACCTTCCTCAGCCGGTGGCGGATCTGGAGCAAGTTCTTCAATATTCAGTTTAATACCTACAGCATCAAGAAGGGTAATTGAACCTTCGCCAACTTTCAATATTACGTCATTTCCACTTTTTACAGATGAATAACTGCCTTTTAAAATCTGAATTTTATTTGCCTCACGATAACCTCTGATAGTATCGTTGCCGTCACCTTTAGAATATTGATAAATGACGTTATCTCCATTATTGCCGGCAAGTGAACTTTTTTCTAAATTGTAAATAGAATCGTTCCCCGTGCCGCCGGTAATAGTGACATTATCACCATATTCATTTCTAATATTATCGTCGCCGTCTCCGCCAATAAAAGTAATAAAACTTGACGCTTCATAAAATTTTTTACTGCCAGAATAATATTTTCCATATGCATTTGTCAGATTATCATTACCACTACCGCCATCAATCGTTGTATTGTTGCTTTTTCCGCTGTTATAAATGATATCTGAACCCGCTCCGCCAAAAAGACTTGATTCTCTACAATAGTAATTATAGATATAATCGCTGCCTTCGCCACCATCGATTGTAACTTTTTCTCGACGTATGATATAAGATTGAGCACTACTATCATTTCTAATATAATCATGTCCTACGCCAGCATTTATTAAAACCCTTGAACTATAATTATAAATACTGTCACTACCATCATCAGCATTAATTGTAGTGTTGACTTTATAATTTTTGAGCGTATCAACTTTTGATGTACCGTTTAAGATATTGCAATTTTCACTGCTACCACCGATATATTTTCCATTGGCAAATATACTATTTGAACCGGAATAATTTTTATTGTTAATTTGAGATTGGCGGGAACTGTCATCACTGTTGATTGTTACTTTTGTGCTGTCAGAAATTGTAATTGAATTAATTAAACTTGTACATTCACCATCTGTATAGCCTGAGCCAATGCCGATATTATTTTTCTCACCGGTTGCAACAACTGTTGCTTTGTCTTGAATTTTAATGTTACCGACAGTAGATTTACCATAACTTTTAGCGGTATCATCAAAATCAAATGCACTTACATATCCGCCGCCAATTCCCGAACCATATTCCGCAGACGTGGCAGTAACATGGGCATTACCTTGAATAGTGATGTTTCCAACAGAATTTACGGCATCATGAATAGGAATGAAGTTAGTAATTACGCCATTACCGATACCGGAACCGTTATTACTTTTCGCAACAACAACAGCATTACCTTCAATGGTTATATCTTTTACAGAAGAATCATTGCCACCGGAGCCAATGCCCGCACCATCCGAAGCAATCGCTGTGACATTTGCATTGTCTTTAATAACAATATTTCCACAAGACGCACCGGTATAATAATCGTTAATTGTTCCCTTACCGGCACCAATCGCGGCACCATATGAACCATATTTACAGGGACCGCTTTCGGCAACAACAATAGCGTCGCCGCCAATAGTGATATCGCCTGCTTTGCACTCGTCGCCACCGCCAATTCCTGTTGAAATTTCTGAATAAGCAGTTATATTTCCACCATTGATTGTTATATTGCCAAGAGATCCTAAGAAACTTCCGCCAATTCCGGAACCTGCCCATTTAGCGTTTGCCATTATAGTTCCGCCATTAATAGTTATATTTGCAGAACTTTTTTCATTATAGTCAACGCCTATTGCCGCGCTATGATTGCCGCCATTATTTAATTCTGTGGTTAATGATCCGGTACCATCAATCGTCAATCCGCCACCAATATTTATTCCGGCTTTACTAGCGGATTTACTGTTTGAAAGTATATTTGTTCCTAAAATTGTAAGTTTATTATCCTGTAATTTGCCAAATTTAATAATATTTTTTTCATTAGTATTTTTGATATTTAAATCTTTAATAGTTAAATCAGCAGTATTTGAAGAAGTTATAATATTAACATCAGAAAAATTAACTCCGCCGCCGTCAATCGTTACAGCGTCAGTAGTATTTATTGTAATTTTACCGGTAAAATCCTGCGCAATTTTATAAGTGCCGCCCGCCTTAACTGTTCTGTTTGTATTGTCAATAATATTATCAGTATCTGTAGAATCTTCAGTTGCGCTTTGTTTAGCAAGATAACGCAGGAACATATAACCGGCAGAATATGCAATTTCTTTACCTGTGCCTGTATCGTTTAAATCTAAGGCGGCTTTCAATTCTGAAGGACTGCTTGCAAGACTTTCAATAGAATCTTGGCGTTCATCATCAATTCCATGAGTAAGTTCTGCCATACCTTCCTTGATAAATTGAGGAAGTTTATTAAAATATGAAATATTTGCCGCCATTACAGCGTGAGTAAATTCATGAGACAAGGTACGATCCAAATAAGCTGAAGTATCCGCTGATTTTCCATTTGGGTCTGAAGTATCAATAGAATCATAATACTTCAAATTAATTTCCATTCTTAAATCATCGGGCGTCATTTTGCCTGTATCTGTGTAATAATACCATGAAGCATACGCCAAAGTATCATTATCTTGTTCATCGAAGTAAACGCCCATTGTATTTCCTGTAGCAGAGGAATTTGAATCAAAACCGTAATTGTTGCCATAAGACGCGGCGATTAAATCAAGCGATCCCTTCGCCCACCACGTATACAGCCCTTGCCACATGTATTTTTGACTTGCCGTTAAATCGTTAAAGTCTAAATTGACGTAAATATATTCTTCGTCGTCATCATCAATATAATCAGTATTGGGGATACATTTTACAAGCTTTAAAGTCAAGCCATTAACTGTAAATGAATTTCCTGTAAAACTTTTTAAAGTACCTGTTTCAGGCAAAACACTTTCAGCGGTTTTTGTAGTAGAGCCGCCCGCGTCCGAGCCGGTAATTGCGCCGGTGTCTTTGTTGTCTAAAATTATACCGCAATAATTAATGAGAAAATCATCAGCATTGGTTGCTGTTTTACAATCGCTGATTAAGTGATTAATTACATCTTGGGCACCTTTAAAATTGGAACAAACTTTTATTGCCTCATCTAGTGCTGCCGTTCCAGATAAAGTCGTATTGTCCAATGACGCCATAAATTTTTTTATAACATCTTGCTGACTATAATCCGGCATAAATGACACTCCTTTCAAAACACTATCCTAAGAAATACACAATATTAAAAATGCAATATACACAAAAATGTTAACATATATTATTTTTTTTTTTTTTGAAAAATGTCAAGGACTTTTTTGCAAAATTTTTAAATTATTTTAAAAATTTTTAAAAGGCAGTAAAAAAAGCCGAATCGTAAAAATATTTAAATTTCCGGCGGCGGATTTATACTCCAATTAATCATTAGTCATTTTCAAAAATTTCTTTATACTAGAAAAACAGAATTATTCGGCTGAATTGTCTTTGTCGAAAAAAATAATTTGCGCAGTGTCAAGGATTGACGCAGTCAACCGCGCTTGCGCGGCGCGTTAGCGTCCTTGATACAAGCATTAAAATTCGACAAGCAAAGACAATTCTGATATAATAAATTACTTGCAAAATTGTTCAGATTATTTTCAAAAAAACTACACCTTAGATTCAGAATAACACGTTTTTATTTTTCGCATCAGAATAACATTTTTCTTGACTTTGAGGTACCGTATATGGTACAATTAAAACCAAATATGGTACCTTAAAAGGAGAGTTCACAAATGAGCGATTTTGTCAAGTATTCCGATCAAAAAAATTTACTCGGGCAGGATAAAGTTTCTATTTTGCCGAAAGAAAAAAGGTATATTATGATAGCTGATGAAGAAACCGGTAAAATTAAAGGCTGTTTTCCTCTGAAAAACAAAAATTTAGGAACGGGGTGGATTGCTTTGTATCAGAATCCTGCAGCGTGGCTCGCTCAACAACGTTTAACCGGCGAACAATATAGCGTTATGCTTTTTCTTTTTTCTAAACTTGACTTTGATAATTATTTGCACGTAAGTCGTGCTGATATTGCTGAGGCTTTAAACCTTCAACCAACTCACGTTTCAAGGGCTATGAGGGTTTTGAAAGATTTGGAAATTATAATTGAAGGTCCATCTGAAGGTAAATTTAAAACATATCGATTAAATCCCTATGTGGCACATAAAGGCACAAACAGAGAAAATACGATAATGGATTTTGACACTGCGCGAAAAAATTATTCAGATGGAGAAAATGGGAACGGCAAAGGCGATACAAAATAAGCGATTCTATAAGCTATAACACGCAAAATGGGGATGGTTGGATGATTTTATATAAAGATGCTTATATAGAGTTGATTATTAAAAACACTAGTCCTTCAATTTTGAGAGTTTTTGGTCTTTTAATGACAAAACAGGAATTTGAAAATGGGATAAAGGCTACAAAAAAAGCTTTGGCAGATGAATTGAATATTTCTTATGATAGCGTTATGATTGCATTTAAGTGGCTGAAAGAAAACGGCTATGTAAAAGAACACAAGGTAAACGGTGTTACTGAATTTGTTTTAAATCCCGCTGTAACGACGTGCGGCAAAAATAGAAAAGCAAAAATTGAATTATGGAATTCTATCCCTGAAGAAAATGGGAGTGGAAAAGGCGATACAAAATAAATTTTCAAATTAAAGGCTGTTTTCCTCTGAAAAACAAAAATTTAGGAATGGGGTAGATTGCTTTGTATCAGAATCCTGCGGCGTGGCTTGCTCAACAACGTTTAACCGGTGAACAGTATAACGGTGCTACTTGTTCAGTAGAGAAAAGCTACTGCACTAAAAGCGTTTGATATTGATTCTGTTAGTGAAATTTCTTTTTGCAATTCAAACAACGCCTTCGCGCAGGATTATGATAATAAAATTGACAACAACGCCGAAATAATATATTATCTGCTTGTTATAAAAATTTTGGAGGTAGATATAATGCCTATGATGGATTTGACAAAATACGGAATTACCGGCACAACTGAAGTACTTTACAACCCAACTTACGAAGTGCTTTTCAACGAAGAAACAAAACCCGGACTTGAAGGCTTTGACGTTGGACAGGAAACTGAACTCGGCGCAATTAACGTTATGACAGGCGAATTTACCGGACGTTCTCCTAAAGATAAATTCATTGTCTACGACGAAACTACAAAGGAAGGCGCGCCCGGCGAAATTTGGTGGACTTCCGACGAATACAAAAACGACAACAAAAAATGCTCCGTCGAAAGTTGGAAAGTTTTAAAAGACCTCGC
>CALGGV010000202.1 GCA_937915725.1 uncultured Selenomonadales bacterium | reverse complement strand
TATCGCTAATTGATACGCCGCTGATATTGAATATATCGCTACCGCCGCCGCCATTAATTGTGAATGAACCGCTAGTAATATCTGCGGCAGCTAAAGTATCACCACTGGCTGTACCATTCAATGTAGTACCTGAACCTGTTGTAAGTTCAGCCCAAACTGCATGACCGCTGAAATTGAAAGTGCCGCCCTTGTTATCAGAAATTGTCAGTTGAGTACCGGAATCAAACATATTACTAGTAAAAGTGAAAGTATCTGAAACACCAACACTAGAGCTAAAGCTTGTATTTGATAAATTTGTATCAGAGTTTATTCCGGAGACAGTTACTAAAGTTGTACCGCTGAATACCGGAATAAGAGTAGTACTGCTCTGCGTATAAGTTACTTTAGTTCCATTATCATAAAGCGTTGCAGTTGCAGTCGATGCAGTTTCGGTACTTAAAGTCCATAAATCTGCTGTTGTTGTATTTGAAATAGCCTCTGTAACAGCCGTAGTAGAGAATTTATAATCAGTTTCAGAATGATTACTAAGAGTAACTGTATCATACCAGAGAACGGTTGCTGAATTAATTGCAATTTCGCTGCCATCGGTAACAGTAACTCCAGCTGCAAAAGTATCTGATGTTATGCTGCTATTTCCAGCTTGTAATCCGGACAACGAGAACACATAAGTTTCTGAAGATGCGCCTGTGTCTGAATTGTAATAAGCTATACCTGTATCACTACTAAAACTCCATGATCCTGCCATTGATCCCAAACTCCTTTTATAGCTTTCTTCTTCGCCGCCGTTATAGACGGTCATATTTTTATAACCTGCTAAATTTTTATCTTCACCGACATTAAGCGTAATAGTTTTATCGCCCTCAACTTCGGTAAATGTTAGAACACCGTCTATAAACGATGTATATTTAACTGCATTTGTAAAATAAAGTACGTCCGTTGTATCAAATCCGGTAATATTGGCGGTAACTGTGCCGCTGAAAGTCAAATTATCTGTCGTGTTGCCGGATTCAATACTTACACCTGTGCTGTTGCCAACAGTGAAATTATTTGTACCACTTGTCGCGCCAACAAGATAAAGTTTGCCTTCGCCACTAACTGTGACATCGCTTGCAATTAAATTATTGGTAGCACCTTCGCCGCCTGTAAGTTGGACATTTCCTGAAGTTATTTCCTCAAGAGTTGTAGATAAAGTATTTTCTCCACTTGCCGCGCCTACCAATGTAGTATTTTCACTGGCAACAACGGCTGATATTGCCTTGCCGAGCGTGAATTGATAACCATCGCCGGAAACTGTAACGACACCCTCACCGTAAAGCAAACTATCACTGATTGTTACTTTTTTGTCACCATTAGGATCAGCCAAATAACTTTCAAGTTCAGATGTTGTAGGTGTAATGTTATCAGATTTTTTCACGCCGTCAACATAAGCAAGTTGTTCGTCTGCTGTATTTCCAATGTATTGAATTGAAAGACCACTTTCAGCTTTTGTCCAACCTTTTTCAGAATAACCGCCGGTACTGTAATATACTTTGCCTGTGAAAGTTTCTTCTGCAGGCTCGCCAGATGTTTCTGTTTCTGCTTTCCAACCTGCGCCCTGTGCTTCAAGTGTAGCATCATCATAAGCTAAAATATATGTATTTTCATTACTTGCGGCGTTGGCAATTTCAATCTTAACAGTGTTATCTGTTACCGCGCTGACATCAGGCAAAAGTGCCGCTGTTAAATTGATAACTTTCTGATTATCTTCGTCACCGTCAGTAATTAAATTGGCCATTCCTTGAAGAGCCGCGGCTGTAACTGTGGTATTCAAGCCGGAAATTGTGAAAGTTTCACTTGCAACCGCATCTTCGTTAGCAACTTGAGTAATTTCTTGTGCAGTGTGGTCAATATAATAACCTGCCTCTTGGAAAGCCGAAGTGTAATTGAAAGTTCCCGCTGTAGCTGTTGCGGACCAAATTGCAGTTCCGGATTGAGCCTCTGTTCCGTTCAATATACCCAATATGATATTAGTTGCTGTGTAAGTGCCGCCTTCTTTAAATAAAAATGCAACTTTTTCTTCAATAGTTCCGAGAATGTCTTCACTAATCTGAAGATCATATTTTGTAGTATCTGATGCATTGACTGTAAGCGAAATATCTGTTGCACTGCTAATTTCAGCCCCTGCCGCTAAACCTTCTAAGCCGGTAATTGTGATTAAGCCCGTTTCATTGCCGTTTTGTCTGCCGTAAACTGCCTGGTTATTTTCTGGAGCAGTCCATTTTTTCGCGTCGATTAAATCTTCAATCGCTGTACTTGAATCTTCATTATCGAAATAAATTTTCGTGCCGTAAACGGCGGAGGCGTTATTATCGCTAATAGAGTTTATTTGAATTGAAATATTTGAACCGTAAGTTAATATTCCGCTGTTAAATCCCCATTCGGAACCTTCAACCTTAGCACTTAAATGAACTGAATCAGTTGAATCAAAGCCGGTAATTGTAATGGTGGTTGCGCTTGCAGTATTGATATTGAAAATATCGCCGTCGCTACTGCCGGAAACAATCTCAACATTGGTTGCGCCGGTAATGTTGAAAGTATCAGCCTCATTATCAGTATCGCCGTTGCCGGCTACAGTTAATTTATCGTCTGGGCTTGCTGAGGCAGTATTAACATTTGTAATGTTGAAAATATCTGCGCCGCCGCCGCCCGCAATGCTGGATTTTGTAGCCGTGCCGCTAACGCTGATAGTATCTGCCGCGCTACTGCCGCCAATAGTTGTATTGTCGCTTAAAAGTTCAACTTGTGCGCGTGAACCAAATACAAGCGCGTAGCCTGTGCCGGAAACTGCTATTGCTGTACCGGAATCAATAACATTTTCAGTGAGTGTAGCCAAATTATTTGCGTCAAATGTAATGCTACTGAAAGTAGTATCGCTGGCAGTGGATTTAATGTTGCTTAAAATTACTTTAGTATCTACTGTACCTGCTTCATTGTAAGTAATAATTGTGTCATTAGTTCCTAGAACAAATCCTGCTAAATTTCCTGTTGCTCCTTCGGTTTGTGGCTTGTAGAAAGTAGCAACTTTTGAAGTATCGCTGGTAACTACCCATTCGCCGTCTGCAGCTATTGTTCTTGCCGCGTTAGAAAAACCGTCAGCAAATCCTAATTTAACAGTACCATCAAAGCCGCCGCCTACAGTATCAATAGTAATTCCGGTAACAGTGGAATCTGAAAGAATACTGCTGTTAAGCTTAAATGTGTAGCCGTTTTCTGCATCGCCCGTAACTTCAATATTTTCTCTTAAAAAAGTTTTAGTAAGCCCTGTAGTAGGTAAACTAGAAATTGCGGCAATATCCTGTTGAGAGAATTTACCTTCCTCTTCTTTTCTAATTGAATAAGTTGCAGTTGAACCTTCTACTGCCCATAATTCATCATAATAAGCCAATTCCAGCGATACCCAATCATTGTCAGAATCAAAGCCTTCAGTAAGTGCTGCATTGTATAATTTTAACGTGCTGAACTCGTCAACAAATTCTTCTATAGTTGTAGCAGTTACAGGTATATCACTGAATGTTAAATTAATACTGCCGCTGTTTGTAGTAAATGAAAGTACACTTGTGCCGGAATCCCAACTTATACCTTCCTCAGCCGCAAATGTTGCGCCAACAACTGCAAAACTTGCGTTGTATTCATCTGCATCAAATTTTAAGCCGTTAATTGTTGTATCGCTATTTAAAACAAGAACAGCACCGGTAGCATCGTCCTCAAGATTGACAATGCTACCTGAAACCCCGTTATCGACAGTTATTGTATCGCCCACTTCATTGGAGGTGTTGAGGGTAATATTATTTGCTCCAATTTCAATCGTATTTCCTGCAGTACTGCCTGAACTGTTGACAGTGACATCCGACATCAAGCTGTCAAATTTAACATTGTAACCTTCATTGTCGCCATTTTCAAGGTTAAATATATATGGATTAGTGTTGGCTAACCCGGAATTAATTTCAATGGGGCTGTCCGTGGATGCAGTAAGAGTAGGCAGATTTATTGTATAATCACTTACTATAGCCTGAGTGAGCTTAGTTAAATCAGTTGTGCTATCTGCACCATCGATATTTGAAATTATAATTTTGGGAGTAGCACCAGCTCTAGCAGATTGATAAAGATACTGCCCCTTATCCTCATCATAGCTCCAAACTAAATCTTCAAAAAACGAGGAAAGTTTAACTACAGTAGTACCGCTACCATTTGTGACATCAATACCATCTAAAACAGTCCAAACGCCGTTATCAGTTAAATCTAATCCAAAAGAGACTTCCTCACCTGTAGCGAAATTAAAAGTAACGTCGCCTAATGTAAGCGAGTTTGCTGTGACATTGCCTGCAGATTTTGAGTAGTTAATTGCGGGCTTAGTGTCGCCGGTGGCAGCAGTATTTAATAAAATTGTATCGCCTGAATTCAATTTATTTACATAAATATTAATATCGCCGCCGGATCCGTTATTGTCAGTAAAATCCCATGTAGTGCTGGCACTACTGCCAACAGTAGCATAAACTGTTGAAACGTCATGAATAGTGATATTGTTTGTTGTATTACCGCCAAGTGAAATTTCAACGCCATGAACTTCAGTACCACTTTTATTATTAAAGTTGACTAAACTGCCCCTAACTTCAACAGTACCGGCAAGATTAGAAGTAACTTTTACGCCATTAGTGGCTATTTTGGCATTAAAAGCTTTTGTAAAGTTAAATTCAAATGGAACTGTTTCCGGATAGCTAGCAAGATAAGTAGAATCCATAGCTATTGTAACTTGTGAATCTGCCGAAATCCAATCACCAACAACATTGAAAGTTTTTTCAGCATTAGCATTCTGATTTTCGGTTGCAGTAGCTGAATAATTACCTTCGACAATATCAGATATAGTCCACATTGTTGTAGGTTCATTTCCTGCAGCAATATAACCAACTTGAGTATGCTGTGCATTATTTGCGTCTAGGAAATAAAAGCCGGGATCATTTCCTTTAGTTCTGTAAGTTACAACTGAAGTGGTTGAATCAACAGTATAAGTATTTGTGGTGTGGGTTGCGCCTTCAGTAACATCTTCAGCAAATGCAAGATCAAAAATACTAACAGCTCCATTTGTTAATTCAATCTGTCCACTACCTTCGTCTTTACCATTCATCAAATTTAAGATATCTGTCGTGAGATAAATTGTTGTATCGCTAATCAAATGTGAACCTGAAAAATATCCGTGGTAAGTATCATTCGCCCAAGTATATTCGGTATCCACTGATTTTATTATCCCCGCAGAAAAGCCGCTAAGAGTAAATGTATCTACATCATCTGAAGACGCTTCAATAAAAATATTTTCATTATCACTACCATCGTCAATTTCATAGCCGCCACCTGCAGAGGTATAAGTTACCGTTGCAGTGGTACCGTCATCATCAGTGCCAGCCGCCCAAGTTTCGCCTTCAGAGCCGGCAAGAGCCTCTTCATTCACAGGATAATCAGTGGCTGTTTTGCCATTTGCATAAGCGATACTAATTGTTGAATACTCATCACTACTTGTATTAGAATCAAAGAAAGCCTTCGTGAATGCAAATTTATTTTCGTTATAATCCCATAAGCTATTTTCATGGTCATTTGCGCTATCTGTAAAAGTTTCAGCTGTGTTATATGAATTAGTTGCAAGCAAGCCACTTATAGTAATATCTGCCGCGCCTTGAGCAACTTTCCAGAAATTGTATTTAGTATAGACAAGCGTATTATCGTTTTCATTATACCAATCGTTGGTTTCCATGATGTCGCCAAAATTAGTTGTTGTAGTTGCGCTTGATCCATTGTAGAAATTCAAGGCGTACATATCATAGAAATAACCTTCGCCTTCGACGTCGTCACTAGTTAATGCTACGGCAAGCTGAACACTGTCATTGAGTATAACGTATGAATCAATGGCAGCAGCCTCTGAGATTTCTTCACCATCAGCATCTTTTGTAGTTGTTTCAGTGGCAGATATCTCAGCCTTAGTAACCTCATTCTTTAATCTGAATGAATCTTTAGTTTCATCGAAACCGTCAATAGCAACATTAGCTTTATTACCGGTGTTGTCAATAGTAATGTTATCTCCAGCACTATTATCAACTATAATCTTAATCTGCGCGTCTTCATCATCTGGTATTGAATCAGTATAATCAGTTGGTTCAACATTAATAACATTACCTGCATATTCAGTAGTATCTTGAAATTCAATGTAATGACTTTTAATGTTGATTGTTGATGCAGTATCACCAGTCAAAATAAAAGTATACTTAGTGCCTTTTTCTTTATTAACCCAAAGATCATATGTTCCAGCTTGTAGCAATGTGATTTCACTTTCAGCTAAGCCAAGTAAGCTTGATACATTTGCGTCATTTTCATAAAAAGCATTAGCATCTTTGGAATCCAAAACATTTTCTGTGTCTGGAGCAAGTGTCGAGAAAGCAGAACTGGTAACATAAAAATCCGCAGCTGTCTTATCAGCCGGTTTATTATTTTCATCATATTCCGAATTAAAATATCCTAAACTATTATCTTCAAATTTATACCAATATCCCATATTTAAACACCTCCAACTGTCATCCTTGTTAAATTTTGTAGCAAATTCCTCAATATTGCCGGTAAAAACATAAATGCGGTCGTTGGCACCACTGCGAATAATTTGTCCGTCAGCTAAGGTATAAACAACGTTATTAATAGTAACGGATTCGCCTTCTTCAAAATCAGCAAGCGCGGTTAAAACTCCGTCGCTAGCTGAAACAATGACGCCGTCACTATTAATTGAGCCTTGGCTATACGAGTAAGAAAGGGTAGTCCCACTACTCAACACAACATTCTCTGCAACCAAGAAATTTCCTGAGTAAACAGAGCTAGAATCATTTTCGCCTCCATAAACAACACTCCCCTCTGTAATATCGAAATTATATATTTTATTATTAATGGTAATTTCTTGATAAACCGGTTCTTCGCCGGCGATAACAGCTGTTGAAACAAAATCATTTGAGTTTAAATTAGAAATATTGGAGCCGTATAAAACGCTGTCAAGTTCAACAGTGTAATTTGCGGTTGAATCTTTAGCATAATTAAAATAAAAAGGCGTGGCGTCAATCGCTGAACCTGCAGTATTATACAACATTGCAGAAGAAATTTGAATAGTACCTGAAAAATTATTTGTTTCAGAAATTGTACCGCCGCTATTTTGAACAACGCTTATATCAAGAGTATTTGAATCGCCAACAGTTGCCTTGACATAATTTTTGCCGTCTTGAGTTTGACTTTCAATGTAAGCTGTAACGCCGTCTTTAATTTCAACAGTTTCTGTAGGCTCGGTAAATTCTAAATATCTGCTGGTGTCAATATTCGCCCATTTGAAAGTTACAGAAGTTGCGCCCAATAATTCCTGCAAAGTTTTACTGCTGCCACTCCACGAAATATTCATATTATTAAATTCGGTAATTGAACTTTGCAAATTGTCAAGGTAAATATGGAGCGTATCGCCTAAGGCTAATTCGTTTTTTGCTGAATTGTAAGTGGCGAAATCGACGGTGTAGAAAAGATAAATATTGTCATTGCTACTAATATCAAAATCTGTAATTGTAATTTCGTCAGCACTTGTATCGAAAAGGAATCTGTCTTGCCCCGCGCCGCCGGTAAGTGTGTAATTTGTGCCGTAAGCGTAAATTTTGTCATTGCCCGCGCCGCCGTCAATAGTGTGATTTGTGCCGTAAGCGTAAATTGTGTCATTGTCTGCGCCGCCATCAATATAGTTTCCGTAAGCATCGCTAAAATAGCCGCTAATATAATCTGCGCCGTCGCCGCCAAGAATAGTTGCCTCCGCGCCGCCGTGAGTAATTGTATCATCGCCCGCGCCGCCGCTAATTGAAATACGCCGCGACCAACTGCCTCTAACATAAGATTGAATAGTATCATCGCCTGCGCCCGCGTCAATGGTTGCATCGTTGCCGGAATAATTAATTGAATCATCGCCACTGCCGGTTATAACGTAGCTTGCAACATTATGAATGCCGCCGCCGTCGATAGTATTTTTACCTTCGCCCGCGTGGATTGAGCTGCTGCCGCCGGTAATATTAATGTAATCATCGCCCGCGCCGCTCCTGACAGAAATATGATGCCCGTCGCCTTGAATGACTGATTGATTTTCATTTGTTTCTTCAGTTTGTACAGTGGAATAACTGCCGACGCCGCCAATATTCCATTCGCCGGTATAAGTGATATTTTGTTTAACTGTGTTGCTTGCAACGTAATAGTAACTTCCTTTGTCTAAAAGTGCTGTACCAATTTCAACATCATCTGAAGTAGTTGTAGCAATTTGAGTTTCGCTTGTGGCGTTGTTAATGTAAAAAGTTCCTGTAGTATCTGCGGAAAGATTGACAGCGGCAGAAAGTGAGGCAAGCGGTAAGACATCACTTTCGGCGGCAGTTTTGGCAAGCCAGCGCAAAAACATATAGCCCGCCGCGTAAGGATAAGTACTCGCGCCGGAAATTGAATAAGATAAATTTACATAATTTGAAAGATTGGCAGGATTATTAATCAAGCTAGTCATTGGAGAAGAGCGGGTATCGTCCACGCCGTGTGTTAATTCAGCCATACCTTCCTTGATAAACATTGGCAAGTACGCAAAAACATTGATATTTGCGCCCATAATTGCATGTGTAAATTCGTGAGCCAAAGTCCTGTCAAGATAACCGGAGCCGCTTGCCCCGCCGGAGCCGTTATAATCTTCTTCACTTGTGATAGTACTGTAATATTTTTCGTTAATGACTAAATCTAAATGGTTTGCTTGTCCGGAGGCGTCGAAAGAATTTGAAACATAAGCAAGCGTGCTAGTTTCGCCATTTTCAAAATAAACGTCAATTTGTTTGACAGTTGCGCCTTCAGTTTCAAAGCCCAGATCATAAGATTGTTCATTGAGTAGGATACTTTGTTCAATCCACCATTTGTAAAGCCCGGCGGTAATGACTTGCTGATAAGCCGGTAATTCTGAAAAATTTGCAGCGGTAATATATTGGCTAATGTCTTTTGAAGTTGCATCACGTGTGCCGATAAGACGTACGGTTAAACCTTTTACAGTGAAAGTAAGAAAATCGCCGTCGTCATAATGAACAGTGGATAAATCAGTTTCAGAATCAAAAGTTGCTGATTCACTTTCAGGAACAATAGTATCTCTGGTTTTTACAGTATCGCCGCCCGCGTCCGAACCGGTAATTGCGCCGGTATCTTCAACACCGGGTTTATTTTCGATATTAATTCCGCAAACTGATAAAAGTTTTTCTGTAGCTGTACCTGTTGCACTTGTACAAGCCGCAATAAATTTTTCCATAGCGTCTTCAATACCGCTGTACTGGGAGCAAGTACGAATAGCCTCATCAAGGGCTTTTTTTGACGCAGTATGATTAGTTTGTTCATCGCTTAAAGAAATTATGCTGTAGCCGTGATTGTTTAAGACAGCCATAAATTTTTTTATAACTTCAAGTTGAGTTGTTGCCATAAACACCACCCCTAAAAAAACACACTAGGATTTGTTTACAAAGTTTTAAGATTTAACAAGTCGGCATTTTAAAACGCCTAGCAAAAGAAAGAATCCTTCGCCCGCCTGCGTTTTTCGCGTCTAACTTTTCAGAAAGTTAAAGTAATAGCCGTGTTTCCTCACGTTACCGCAGTTTAAAGTCCCAAGCAAAAACTAAGTGCGGCGGGCGTATAACGCGCGCCAACTTCTTTTTTTGTAAACATTCTCTAGAAAAAAATTATAAAAATCGGTATTGATATTTTTATTTCTTTTGAGTAAGTTGCTGATAAATATATTCTTGTAAACCAATACCGCCATTAATTGCCATTTGTTTGGTTAATTCTTCGTGGTACATATCGCGCCAAATATCCATAGCGTTATCATCGCCAAAAAGTTCATCTTTTGGAACGGTTTTCCACATTTCATTATACATCATTTTTAAGATAATTCCCTCAAGCTGAACGCTTGCATCTTTAATATCTTGATCGCGCTGTGCCAATTCTTCCGGCGTCATTATACCGCTTTTTGTTGCTTTTTCAAGGCGTTCTTTTGCGCTGTTTAATTCTTCTTGAAATTTGGATTCTTCGCTGATAAGTTTGGAGCCTTGCCGCGTAGTATTTGTAGAATTCATACTCGGCATTAAGGTTGAACCGTCAACTTGCATTTGATAATTCGCCCCTTTCGATTGAAAATTTTTCCAATATTAGCAGTTTGTTGACACTCCCCACGCCTTGCGCGGTGTGGTGCGCTCTCTTAGGCGGAGGATTCTTGAGCAACTAAACAAGTCTAATTCTCAAAGGACTAGCCAAAAGCCCCCTACCCAGTTTTTCAAAATTGAAATTCCGGCTACTTTTTTTCAAGTTGCGGCTTATATCCCCGTAAGGGGTATTACGCCACTTTTAGATAATTTCTAAGACAGCGTGAATTGCGCCTGCCGCTTTCATAGCTTGCAAAATTGAAATGCAATCACGCGGCGTAGCACCGACGGCGTTTAACGCGCCGACAATATCATTAATATTGGTAGTTGCGGGCATAACGATAGAATTTGATTTTTGTTCCTCAACTTCAGTATCATCATATCTTGTAACTATTGTTGTACCGTAAGAAAAAGGCTCCGGTTGAGAGACATCTTTGGAGCGTGAAACACTGATTGAAAGTCCGCCTTGAGTAATTGCGCATTCGTCAACAGTAACATTGCCGC
>CALGGV010000201.1 GCA_937915725.1 uncultured Selenomonadales bacterium | reverse complement strand
GCAAAGAATTTTCACGCGCTGAAGGCGTTTTAATTGGAATTTCAAGCGGCGCGGCACTGGCGGCGGCTGTACAACTTGCTAATCGCGCAGAGTTCCAAAATAAAAATATCGTGGTACTTTTGCCGGATACGGGCGATCGTTATCTTTCAACAGATTTATTCAAAGACGCTTGATTAAAAAATTTTTTTCAGATATATTAAGGGCGTGCAGAAATTTTACTGCGCGTCATTTTTTTTTATAATTAGGCAAGAGGCAAGAGGCAAAAGGGAATTGAAAATTTGTCATCCCTATTGCCTTTTTACTACTGCCTACTGCCTAAAATTTCGACGAAGGAGAAATTTTAATGAAGGCTTTATATTTGGATTGTGCGAGCGGAATTAGCGGTAATATGTTTTTGGGCGCGTGCATACAGTTGGGCGTGCCTGAAAAATATTTGCGCGGCGAATTGGAAAAACTAAATCTTGCGAAAGAATACCAACTTGAAATTTCTGACGTGAGCAAAAATGGAATTGGCGCGGCTTATGTTGACGTGAAACTTTTGAAAGAATTTGAGCCGGAAAAAATTGAAACTACAAATATTCGCCGAATACCGCGCCTTACTCATCATCACGAACACCGCACTTTTGCTGACATTAGAAAAATTATTGACAGCTCGGAATTAAGAGCGGCGGTAAAAAATAAATCCCTTGCAATTTTTTCTGTTATTGCGCAGGCTGAAGGTAAAGTTCACGAAATGCCGAGCGATGAAGTCCACTTTCACGAAGTCGGAGCGATTGATTCAATAGTTGACATTGTAGGCTGTGCAATTTGCGTTGACTATTTGGAAATTGAAAAAATTTTTGTAGGGCGCGTCAACACGGGGAGTGGTTTCGTAAAATGTGCTCACGGTTTAATGCCTGTACCGGCTCCGGCAACCGCCGAACTTTTGCAGGGCTTTAAAATTTACAGTTACGGCGCGGAAAAAGAATTGACTACACCGACGGGCGCGGCGATTATCAACGCGCTTGCAACTTTCAGCGCAGATTTACCCGATGATTTTACTTCAGAAAAAATTGGTTACGGCGCGGGAACTTTAGATTTACCAATTCCAAATGTTTTGAGGATTTATTTGGGCGAATGCAGCGGGCAAATTGAAAGGCAACTTGTCAAACTTGAAACGAATATTGACGATATGAATCCGCAAATTTACGGCTACCTGTATGAAAAACTTTTTGAGGCGGGCGCGTTAGACGTTTGGACGCAAAATATTTATATGAAAAAAAATCGTCCGGCGCAAATGCTTACCGTTTTGGTTGACAGTGAAAATCTTGAAACCTGCGCGAAAATAATTTTTGAAGAAACAACAACGCTCGGAATTAGAGTTATTGCGATTGAAAAAAGAATTGAGGCAACGCGCAAAATGGCGAAGGTTGAAACAAGTTACGGCGAAGTTCAATGCAAAGTTTCAGCATACGGCGGAAAAATTGTTTCGATAATGCCTGAATATGAAGACTGCCGCCGCCTTGCCGTTGAAAATAATGTACCATTCAAAGTTATTTGGCAAGAGGCGTTCAAAAATCAACAAGCGCGTTTGAGTTAAAATTTTTGTACAAAATAAAAGCCGCTGAATCTTTGCAACGGCTAAATTTTTTTATAAATCTTTTTCAGAAAATAAAAGCCGCTGAATTTTTGCAACGGCTGATTTTTTT
>CALGGV010000200.1 GCA_937915725.1 uncultured Selenomonadales bacterium | reverse complement strand
GGTAAGGTTTATAAAATAAGCGGGGATCCCGATAACGTAATTTTTAATATTGACGATGATGGAAACGTTACCGGCGTTGAAGGACTGGATGGAACTATTGCGGCAGATTTTGAAAACGGAATAGAAATTAACGGTAACGCCGTGCAAGTTGTCGGCGATAAAAATAATCAAGTCAGCGTGGCGGCGTCAACTTCAAACGGCGTCAGCGAAATTAGCGGCGTCAATGGCGATTCTGTTTCACTTTCAAGCATAGGCGGCGCAAATCAAATTATCACTACAAGCAGCGGCACTTTTATAATTGGCGAAAAAACTTTTGTAATTGACGGCGATAAAAACGGCGTAACTTTTACATTGGACAATAACGGAAATATTACAAGAATTACCGGACTTGACGGCACAATTACCGGCGATTTTTCAGACGGAATAATGGTTAATAGTCATTATGTAAAAGTCAGCGGCGATGAAGAAAATCCAATTACAGTTACTGCAACTACCAGCGACGGTATCAGCGAAGTTACGGCGGCAAATGGCGGCGAAGTTACAATTTCAAGCGTTGGCGGCTCCAATAAATTTTCTACCGGCAGTGACGGTATTTTTACTTTCGGCAAAAAAACTTTTGAAATAACTGAATCTAACGGCGTAACTTTTGAACTCGACGATAACGGCAATGTTACAGGCGTTACAAATCTTACAGGCAATATAATAATTATTGGAACAAATGACGCCTTCAATTTCAATGGAAATGCTATAAGAATTGGCGCAAATGATACAGTTACAATTTCTGCAGACTCGGACGGCACAATTACTGAAATTATCGGACTTGATACTTTTGCTGAAGGAGTTCCCTCAACTACAACTGTTACTGCCACTGAAAAAAATATTACAGTAAACGGCTCGGCAATTTCTGTTAATGAAGGCACAAATACAAATTATGTTTTGACACTTGATGAAAATGCTACTCCGACTCAAATTTCAGGATTAAGCGACGGCGTAACCGTCAACAACGCCCCAAATATGAAACTCGTTACTGAAGGAAACGGCACTTTCAGAATCGGCGGCAGAAATTATGCAATTACCGGC
>CALGGV010000199.1 GCA_937915725.1 uncultured Selenomonadales bacterium | reverse complement strand
AGTGCGGGATTTTTTTTATCATTTTCGTATTTTTCAATCAGTGCTACAGATTTTCTTGACATTTTCAAGGCGCGCCACGTTCCAAATATAAAAATCAACACGGCGATTGTCAGTATCAAAAGTAAAATAATTTGCATTGAATCAGCCTCTTTCGGTTTAATTTTCGGGGCAAAATTTTATTTAATCGATAATCCTCGCGCAGGGCGTCAAAAATTTCTTGAATCAGTGCGGGATTTTTTTTATCATTTTCGTATTTTTCAATCAGTGCTACAGATTTTCTTGACATTTTCAAGGCGCGCCACGTCCCAAATATAAAAATTATTGTTGCGGTTATCAAAATTATAATTAAAAAATATTGCATACTTTCGCTCCTTCGATATTCACAATTTTTAAAAACTATGTTATTATTTTCAGAAAAATAAATCTTTAGTAATTCTATCATAAAGGCGGTGGTCACTCAATGGAAGGAATTTTTTACGGCATTGGAGTTGGACCCGGAGACTTTGAACTTTTAACTGTAAAAGCCATTAATGCCATTAAAAATTCTAACGTAATAATTGCCCCTAAAACCGAAAAAAAATCTGAAAGCCTCGCCTTAACTATCGCTAAGCCTTACCTTCGCGCAGATGTTCAAATTGTTTACCAGACTTTTCCGATGGTTAAAGATTTTGAAGATTCTCCGGAAGTTTTTGAGGATAACGTTGCTGAAATTCTTTCATTCCTGCGCGCAAAAAAAAATGTAGGATTTTTGACTTTAGGCGATCCAATGTTTTTCAGTACTTACATTTATATTTTTAAACTTTTGAGAAAATCCGGCGTGAAAATTGAAACAATCGCAGGTGTTCCCGCGTTTTTGGCTATTGCCGCAAAAATTGGTTATCCGCTTGCTTACGGCAATGATATTCTAACAATCGTACCGGCAACCGCTGACAGCGAAAAAATTTCTGCCGCGCTAAAAAATTCTGATGCTGCTGTTTTAATGAAAGTTTACAAAAATTTTGAAGAAGTTACAGAAATTCTCAATACAGAAAAACTTTCAGAAAATGCCGCGCTTGTCAGTCGTTGCGGACTCGAAGGCGA
>CALGGV010000198.1 GCA_937915725.1 uncultured Selenomonadales bacterium | reverse complement strand
ATAACGAATTGATGAAATATAAAATCACGTACAAGCAAATTCCTTTTGACATTCGCAGATATTAAAACTAAAAAACCGGCAAGATTTTTCCTGCCGGTGATTTTTTTTGTTCAAAGTAAGATTTTACGCAAGAACTTTAGCAAGTCTCATTAAACTGGGGTCTAATTGTTTTTTGTTTGTAACAGCGTCATGAAGATTTATAGAAACAACGTGACCGCGATTGAAACCAAAAACAATATCAGATAAGCCGGAAATAATGGCAAGTGCAGCATGTTCACCGAGTCTGCTTGCGTTTACGCGGTCGATAACTGAAGGAGAGCCACCGCGTTGAATGTGTCCGAGTTTTGAAACGCGCGTATCAATTCCTGTTTTTTCGGCGATAATCGGTCCAATTTCGCTAGCTTTGCCTGCGCCTTCAGCAACTACCATTAAAATATAGCGTTTGCCTCTTTCATAGTCGGCTTTCATATTTTCGCAAATTTGCTCCAAGTCAAAAGGTTCTTCCGGCACAAGAATATATTCTGCGCCGCCGGAAATACCGGCAACCATTGCAAGCCAGCCGCTACTTCTGCCCATAACTTCCAAAACAATAACGCGGCGATGAGCAGAGGCAGTGTCGCGCAGTTTATTCATAGCGTCAAGAATCGTATTAGCCGCCGTATCACAGCCTATGGTATATTCCATTCCCCAAACGTCGTTATCAATCGTGCCGGGCAACCCAACTATCGGCAAGCCTGTTTCTTGAGAAAGAGTTGACGCGCCGCGCAAGGAGCCGTCGCCACCGACAACAACTAAGCCTTGAATGCCGCGGTCTACCAAATTTTTATAACCGAGCATACGTCCTTCAGGCGTTTGAAAACGTTTGCAGCGCGCAGTTCCCAAAAAAGTACCGCCGCGTTGAATAATATCGCTAACGTCCTTTGACTGCATTTCAAAAATATCTTCGTCAAGCATTCCATGATAACCGCCGCGAATACCCCAAACTTTTACACCTTGATGAAGAGCTGTACGAGTTACGGCACGAACTGCCGCGTTCATTCCGGGGCTATCGCCGCCGGAAGTCATAACCGCTATACTTTTAAGCATTTAAAATCCTCCCCTGTAAAAAATCTTAACCAACTTTTTTCGTATAATAACACAAATTCAGCGAATTGCAAACAAATTTTTACTGGACACTTTATAACTTGCGAAATATAATTTAGAAAAATTTTTTAGGAGTTAAAAATGTTAATTTATCCCGAAACAAAAATTTATGTACTTTGCCCGGGCAATAATCGCAGTTCGACGGCGGATATTTGCCACGAACTTTGCGCAGTGCTGATTAATTCCGGTATCAAAACTTTTATGGTTTATCTGCCCGCAAATGACAATTTCAACCCCAAAAATCCTGTTGACGAAATTTATAAAAGTTACAAAATCCCTTTCGATAACGGCGTTGAGGACAGCGAAAAAAATATTTTAATTGCGCCGGAAATTGCGGCGAATTTTTTGTACTTCACGAAAAAAACGCGCAGGATTATTTTTTGGCTGAATGTTCATGCATTCCTGCGCGATATTGCAGTAAAAACCGCCGAACACTTCGAGGAAATTTTAAATCGCCCGATGCCAAAATTTTTTTCTTTTAATTATTACGATTCAAATATTGAACATTGGGCGCAGTCAGAATACGCACGGCAATTTTTGAAGATTAACGGCGTTGCAGATGAAAAAATTTTTATGGTTACAGATTATATCAATCAGATTTTTTTTGACGCGCCGAAAATTTCAACTTCAGCGAAAAAAAATCTTATCGCCTACAGAAAAATTCAAGGCAGCGATTTTGCAGATATTGTACAGGCTTTAACAAGTCAATTTGAATGGCAAGCCGTCGAAGATGTAACGCCCGCCGTCGTGCAAAAACTTTTTGCCGATTCAAAAATTTATGTGGATTTTGGAGACCACCCCGCAAAAGGTAAACTTGTAAGGGAGGCGGCAATTTCAAACTGCGTAGTAATTACAAGCAAACACGGCGCGGCGGCAAATGATTTTGATATTAATATTCCTGCAGAATTTAAATTTGAAGAAACGATTGAAGACGCGGTTAAAGCCGGCGAAAAAATTAAATCGGTCGTAAAAAATTTTGACAGCGAACTTTCAAAACAAAATAATTTCAGAGAAAAAATTTTAAACGAAAGAAAACTTTTTTCTGAACAAGTTAAAATTGCCCTGCATTTTTAGAGAATTGCCGGTAAACTTTAAATTGTGAAACATTCAAATTTTTTTCTAACAAATAAAAGTTACGCTAAAATTTTATGAAAGAGTGAATTTTAATGAACAAAATTGAGCAACTAAGCGAAATTCTATCACAAAGTCAAAACGCAGTATTTTTTGGCGGCGCGGGAATGTCAACTGAATCCGGAATTCCAAATTTTCGCAGTGCAAATGGAATTTACAACCAACGCCTAAATACAACTTTTCGCCCTGAAGAAATTGTTACTCATAGTTTTTTTATGAATTGTCCTGCAGATTTTTTTGAATTTTATCGTACAAGAATAGTTTATCTTGACGCAAAACCGAACGCGGGACATTTTGCACTTGCAGAATTGGAGCGGCGCGGAATTTTGTCGGCGATTGTTACGCAAAATATCGACGGCTTGCATCAAGCGGCGGGCTCCAAAGTTGTTTTTGAACTTCACGGCTCGGTGCGCAGGAGTTTTTGTATAAATTGCGGCGCGCAGTACGATTTAAATTTTATTATGAAAAATAAACCAATTCCCTATTGTAAAAATTGCGGCGGGCTTGTTCGCCCTGACGTTGTCTTATATGAAGAAAATCTTGACGAAAAAATTTTGAAGGCGTCGATTGAGGCAATTTCTAAGGCGGATACTTTAATTATTGGCGGTACAAGTTTGGTTGTTTATCCTGCGGCGGGCTTGATTGATTATTTTAACGGCGAATATTTGATTATCATTAACAAAACTGCAACGGCGGCTGACAGAGAGGCAGAATTGATTATCCGTGAAAATATCGGCGAAACTTTGAGTAAGGCGGTTGAACTTATTGGACGATAAAAAATTTGCTTTTATAACGTGCGTAAACAGCGATTATTGGTACGATGAATGCGTTTTGTATTTGAAACATTTGAAAATACCGGAAAATTTCAGCGTTGAAATAATTCCCGTGCGCGGCGCAAAATCTATGACTGCCGGCTATAATTCGGCTATGAAAAATTCCGACGCCAAATACAAAATTTATCTGCACCAAGATACTTTTGTTGTTAATAAAAATCTGATTGAAGATTTACTGAAAATTTTCAGCGATAAAAGCATTGGCGTTGTTGGAATGATAGGCTGTATGAATTTGCCTGCAACGGGCGTATGGTGGGACGGCTTGCGAACTTACGGGCGCGTTTTGCACGCCTGCGAGCCTGAAAGTGTAGTTGATTCTGAATGTGACGAGCCGGAAGGCGATTATCAAGAAGTTGAATCAGTGGACGGCTTATTTTTGGCGACGCAGTACGATTTA
>CALGGV010000197.1 GCA_937915725.1 uncultured Selenomonadales bacterium | reverse complement strand
ACCGTTTGCTACAGTGCTACAGGAAACCTCGCTTAATTGCGGGGTTTTCTTGTTTTTATTATAACTTTTTAAAGTGGTACTGTCAATTTAAAAATCTAATCCTATTTTTTGGGACCGCCGAGTAAATCGCCAAGCATATTAGCCATATCGCCTAAACCTGCGCCGCCTAAGCCGCCAAGTGCACTTCCTGCGAACGCCGCCATATTTGCGTTGATTTTTTTCTCAATTTCAACATTTGCCGCGTTGACTGCGCTAACAACCAAATCTTCAATCGTGCTAACATCTTCAGTCAAAAGTTCCGGCGAAATTTTAATTTCTTTGAGTTGTTTTTCGCCGTCAACAGTTGCAGTAACCATACCGCCGCCGACGCTTGCAGTTGCTGTTTCTTGCTTAAGTTTTTGCTTGTTAGCCTCAAAACTTTGTTGCAACATTTGCGCCTGTTTCATAATTTCTCCAAGATTAAACCCAGAATTTTGTGCCATTTTAAATTACTCCTCACTATCAATTTTTGTAAAATTGTCAGTTTCAAACAAATTTAAAGTTTTTTCAAGAAATTTTCTGTCTGACGCCTTAACGCTATCGAATTTTGAATTTTCGTCAAGAATCGTTTCAATTTTTATTTTGCGTTCCAATTTCTGTGTCAGAATTTTTTCTATTTTTTCCATTTCATTTTTGTTAAAAAGTGCAAGATTAGTTTTGTTTAAGCCTAAAGTCAAAATATTATTTGAAAAATTTTTAATTGACGAATCTTTAATAATCACGTACAAAGATTTTGGTATTAAATCTTCGTTTGTAATAATATCGTAAAAAATTTTTTTATCTTCCTCAAAATTGCCGGTAAGTACCGAATTTTTCACAGGAATATTTTGAACGACAGGCGGCGCAGAAATAATTGGCGGCGCGGCAAGTCTTAACAGCGTCATTTCTAAAATTATATCAGGAATTCCGGAATTTTGCATTTCAAAAATCGCCTTGCGAACTGCATCAACCAAAATATCAATATTTGGAAACGGCGAATTGCGCTTTTCCAAATTTGCAAATTCTAAATCCCTAAGCCGCGTAATTAAAGATTCAGCAATAACAATCGAAGATAAACCGGAACGAAAAGCCTTATTAATCGCCTGCGCAATATTGGAGCGGTCTTGCGATTTCACGGCTGAAATAATTTCGTCCAAATCTGCGTCCGAAACTAAGCCCAAAGTATCGTTGACAATTTCAAGCGAAATTTTTTTGTCCGCCATTGCATAACATTGATCTAAATAAGTCATAGCGTCACGCATTGAACCGGCGGCTATTCTTGCAATTTTTTTAGCGGCGTCTTGTTCCAATTCGACTTCAAGGCGTTTTGCAAGTTTTATCAAGTACGGAGCGATTATTTCTTGCGGAATTAATCTGAAATTTAAAACTTGACAGCGTGAACGGATTGTCATTGGGACTTTGTTTAATTCGGTGGTTGCCAAAAAAAATGCAACATTTGGCGGCGGCTCTTCAATTAATTTCAAAATTGAATTTATCGCCTCATTTGACAGCATATGAATTTCATCGATTATGAAAGTTTTAACTTTTGACTGCAAGGGCGCAAGGTAAGCCGTCGATAAAAGCCGCGTGACGTCTTCAACTGAACGATTCGACGCCGCGTCAAATTCTACGTTATCCGGTGAAGAATCAATCGACTTGCAAGATTCACATTTGTTACAGGGAATTTCTTGCGCGGTTAAAATTTTTCCGGATTTTTGAGCCTCCAAAACTCTTTCGCAGTTCATAGCCTTTGCCAAAAGTCTGGCCGTTGAAGTTTTGCCGGTGCCGCGTGTTCCAACCAATAAATAAGCGTGCGAAAGTCTGTTGCTTGAAATTGCGCGCGTTAAAGCGTTGACTATATGTTCTTGCCCTATCAGCTGTGCAAAAATTTTTGGACGCCCCCGCGTGTAAAGTGCCTCATATGCCACGCAAAAATTACCCCTTTTCAAAAGTGTTGCCGTAATTTTACCAGCCTTTTATAATTTTATCAACGAAAAAATTTTTTTAGCATATTAATAATTTTTCTGAAGTTGACGATTAAAATTGTGAAATGAAACTGAAAATAAATTGTAAGGGAGGTTTATCAATGGCATTGGAAATTGAAAGAAAATTTTTAGTAGACGTAAAGAAAGTGGTTAAGTTGAAATTGTCGGGCGGCGAAAGAATAGCTCAAGGTTATCTTTCAACCGAGCCGAATAAAATTGTGCGCGTACGAATAAAAAAAAATCGTGGCTTTTTGACAATAAAGAGCGCAAATATTGGAATTGTGCGACAAGAATTTGAATATGAAATTCCGGTTGCAGATGCCGAAGAAATTTTGAAACTTTGCACGCCAAATATTTTAACAAAAGTTCGTTACAAGGTTGAATACGCCGGACACACGTGGGAAGTAGATATTTTTGAAGGGCGGCACGCGGGCTTGATTTTGGCTGAAGTTGAAATAAATTCGCTGGATGAATTTGTAAAACTTCCGGATTGGATAGGCGAAGAAGTCTCAAATAATCCACGCTATTTTAATTCAAATTTAGTTTTGGCGGAGTAATTTTCTTAAAATTTGTATACAAAAGTAAGATTAGAAGGCGCAAATTACGCCCGCCGCACTCCGTTTTTGCTTGGGACTTTAAATTTCGGTAAAGTGAGAAAACGCGGCGGTTACTTTAAATTTCTGAAATGTTAGACGCGAAAAACGCAGGCGGGCGAATGTTTTTCTTTGCTAGGCGTTTCTTTTTGC
>CALGGV010000196.1 GCA_937915725.1 uncultured Selenomonadales bacterium | reverse complement strand
ACAATAGGAATTTTTACCGGCGTAATAGTGGCGGCGTTGCGATTTTTGCTTGACGAATTAGATATTTTTCGCCCGCTGTGGTTTCAGAATTTAAGCGTAGAAAAATTTTTCTTGACGATTTTAATTTTAGTTGGCGTAGCAAAATTTTTGGCGTGGGCAATAAAATTTGATAGGCAAATTGCAGGCAGTGGCGTCCCTCAAATAAAAGGAATGTTGCAAGGCGTGGCGTCAATGTATAAGCCGTTTAGATTAATTTTTTTGAAATTTACGGCGGTAATTTTGGGAATTGGCGCGGGATTATCTTTAGGGCGCGCAGGTATCAGCGTGCAATTTGGCGCGTGCGTAGGAAATATTTTCAGTAAGAAAAGCAATATTGAAGGCGATATTTTATTAACGGCGGGCGCGGGCGCAGGATTAGCGGCAGTTTTTAGCGCGCCATTAGCCGGAGTAATTTTTTGCATTGAAGAATTACACAAAAAATTTACACCGGAAATTTTAATTGCAACTTTAACGGCGTCAGTTACGGCGTCGGCAGTCGTAGGATTATTTTTTGGTGTGCGTCCAATTTTTGAAACGATAACCGCGCAACCTTTGGCAGTACCGGAAATTTTAAAAGTTCCAACTTTAGAAATTTTTACAGAATTATCAGCCGCGCCTCTAAAAATATTTTTGTGTTTCGTAATGTTGGGGATTGTTTTAGGAATTTTGGGCGCAATTTTTACAAAGACAATGATATTTTCGCTGGACTGCTACGACAGATTAAAAATTTTCGGCGTCAAAAGATTTTTAGTGCCAATGATATTAATTTTGCCGTTGGGAATAACTTTACCGCAAATTTTGGGCTGTGGAAATGTTTTAGTTGACGAACTTTTAAGCGAAAAATTTAATTCAGAAATGGTACTGATTTTATTTTTTGGAAAGTGGCTTTTTACGCTAATTTGTTTTGGAACGGGCGCGGCAGGCGGAGTATTTTTGCCGCTGCTGACAGTTGGGGCGTTGGGTGGAAAAATTTTTGCTGAAATTGGAACGAGTTTAGGATTTTTTTCGGCGGAATGGACGACGATTTTAATTGTTTTTGGAATGGTAGCATTTTTTTCGGCGGTAGTTAAAGCTCCTGTAACCGGTTGTATTTTGATAATGGAAATTACGGGGCAATTTTCGTATTTGTTGACTTTAACGATTGTAAGCGGCGCGGCTTTTATGGCGGCTGATTTATGCGGCGGGCAACCTATTTTTTCTGCGTTGCTGAACAGAAAATAAAGGCAGGCGGTGAAATTTTGGCTGAAATTGGAATAAGTTTAGGATTTTTTTCGGCGGTTGTTAAAGCTCCGGGCTGTATTTTGATAATGGAAATTACAGGGTAATTTTCGTATTTGCTGACTTTAACGATTGTAAGCGGCGCGGCTTTTATGGCGGCTGATTTATGCGGCGG
>CALGGV010000195.1 GCA_937915725.1 uncultured Selenomonadales bacterium | reverse complement strand
TTGTTGGAATTTTTATCAACAGGATTAAAGTGCAAAGAGAATCTGTACTTGCGCCCAATTTTAGCATTTATTTTTTGTCAGTCAAAACGAGAAAGGTCGCACCACTGACGATTTTATTTTATACAGGTATAAGGATTGGCGAATTGATTGGCTTACCATTCGTCATCAATTAGCGTACTTAGACTGTCAAGGATATTTTTTTACACAACCTAAAACCGAAATAAATAACAGGTGCATTAAAATAGATGACTTTTTATTAACAGAATTACAAAAATTGAGAAATACGCAATTTTAAAATGAGCAAAAATTCGATAAATCTTATGTCTATGTTTATTGTGATTTATCGACTGGAAGGTTAATGCAACAGTCAAAAGAATTAGAATTACAAGCTAAAAAAATGCCGGTTATCTGCACAAGAGATAGTGAAAAAGCTGTAATGGGATATAGCATTACTAAAATATTGTTAGATGAAGGCTTAAATGCTCATTCATTCCGTCATACTCACGTTACAGATAAAATAGACGAAGACACAGTCGAAATATTTACAAAAATAATGCAGACAAACGGCGATTGCTGACATAAAGCAGACAAATAATATTTAAATTTTTTATTCTAAAGGAGATCAAAATTGAAAACAGATTATCATATGCATTTTGAATACGGCGATTATAAATTTGAATGGGTAGAAGGATTTTTTGAGGCGGCAAAAAAGCGCGGACTTTCTGAAATTGGAATTTCTGAACACTCGCACACATTCCCCGAATTTGAAAAACTTTATTATGACGATTTAATTTTGGACGATTCAGAAGTTGGCGCGTTTCAAAAAATTTGGCTTAAAACTAACAAATTCAAACATTCGCTGAAAGATTATTTTGATTTTATGAATGAATTGAAAAAAAATCACGCGGTAAAAATTGGAATAGAAGTTTGCAATTTCCAAAATCAAGCCGCCGTGAAAAAAATTTTGGACGCCTGGAATTTTGATTATATTATTGGCTCCGTGCATTTTCTTTGGGGCTGGGGCTATGACGCCTCAAAAATAAAATCTGAATGGGAACGGCGTGACCTGCGCGAAATTTATGAACAATACACGCTTGAAATTGAAAAATTGGCGGCGTCAAAAATTTATGATATTTTGGGGCATCCTTTTAACATTCGGCTTTTTAAATATTTTCCAAATTTCGACGTTACACCTTACCTTGAAAGAGTAGCATTTGCAATGAAGAAAAATAATTTGGCGGTTGACGTGAACACCGGCACAAAATATCGTTATCCCGTGCAGGAAATTTCGCCGTATGCAGATTTTATGAAAATCGCCGCGTCTTATGAATTGCCGATAATCATAAGTTCAGACGCTCATCAACCGGAAGACTGCGGCAAATTTAATTCTGAGGCGATTGAATATGTAAAACAATTCGGCTACAAAAATATTTTACGATTCAATCAAAGACAACGTGAATTTGTCGAACTCGGCTAAAAAATAAAAAAGGCGCACGTGATGTGCGCCGCACTTCAGCGCAGGATGCGCCAATTTTTTGAAAAAAAATTAAACCGCCCGCCGCACTTCGTTTTTGCTTGGGAATTTAAATTGCGGTAACGTGAGAAAACGCGGCGGTTACTTTAACTTATACCACGTTAAACGCGAAAAACGCAGGCGGGCGAAAGATTCTTTCTTTGCTAGGCGTTTCTTTCTTCTAAAGAAAGAAATGCCGACTTGTTATAAAAATTAAAAATTGACAAGCCAAAAAAAAATTTGCTATTCGCCTTCAAAATGATATAATCATTGAAAAAAAGGAGGCGTTCGCAAATGAGACAAGTTGGAATTTTTGGCAAAAGAAAAAGCGGAAAATCTGCGCTAATGTACGCGCTGACTCGCCACAAAATGACAAAAGAAACTGAATATAGCGCAATGGAAATTGCAGGCGTCGGGAAAATTATGCTCGTCGATACAGTGGGCGTTGACGTTGAAAAATCTACAGCTGAAAAATCTGCAGAAAGTATCGAAGTCGCGCTCATTTTAATTTCTAATGATTCTTTTGAATTGGAGCTTGCGTGGATTAGCAAACTAAAAAGAATGGGCGCGGCTGTCATTGCGGTAATTACTCAATGTGATAAATTTGCGGACGGCGGAAAAAATTTGGCGGCTGCCGTTAATGAAGTTTCCGGCTTAAAACCAATTTGTACAAGCGCAGAAACCGGCGCGGGTATTGAAGAATTAAATTCAGAAATTATTTCAAAACTTGCTAACTCTAAGAGGTGAAAATTTTGTTTTGCTTAAAAATTAATTTTATCGCCGCAATTATTTTTAGTGCAATTTTTATTTTTAATTTGAATGTTGACGCCGCCGCGCAAAATCCCCCGCCGGATAAAGAGTCCGATTGGTATTGGCTGGCGTCAAATAATAAGTACAGCAAATATTTTGCTCCAAGTTCAGTTAGAATTATTAAACAGGCGATTACCGACAGCGGCAAAGAAATTCCTACAGAAATTGAGGCGTGGACAAAAACCACTTACACTTTCGACGGCGCAAAGGAAACTATAAAAAATTACGAAATTGCAAATATTTTGCCCGACCCCAAAATTTTATCCTACAGCCTCGCACTTTTCAAAGTTAATCCGCAAACTCGAACTATTCAATACGCCCGTGAAGATTTTTACAACGCACAAAACAAAGTTCTTTGGTCAAAAACCGACGGCAGAGTTAAAGAAATAAATTCTCAAGCCTTCGACGAAGATTTTTACGCGGCGATTGTCGATGAAGTTTTTAGTCAAGGCGAAGTTGAACGCAAAAAAGCTAAAGATCGCTGGATTGATTTATGGACTTTCACAAGCCCTGAAGGCGTTACAACTACTGTTACTGCTGATACAACCACAATGCAACTTAAAGGTACAAATTTAATTTTATGGGAATGGCAAGAAACTAAAGGCAAAGACAAAAAAATTACCGAAATTAAATTTATGAAAAAAGCTATAAATTTAAATCAAGGTACAGAGCGAATGATTAGCGGCGAAATTTGGACACTTTCAACAAAACACTGGAAACCTTTTGAGGACGATTACGGCGGAGCTTATAGAATGGTTAGAAATGATGAGCCGGATTATAAAGGGCTGGTACGCCTGCGCGCCTTCGCAAAAGGTTATTCAACGTGGGTTAAACGCTACGCCATTTCTTGAGGTAAAATTATGAAAACTTGCGAAATTTGCCCAAAACATTGCAGGCTTGAAAAGGGCGAAATTGGAAATTGCCGCGCCCGTATCAATGACGGCGAAAAAATTACCGCGCTGAATTACGGCGAAATTACTTCCATTGCACTTGATCCAATAGAAAAAAAGCCGCTGTACAGATTTTTTCCGGGCACTAAAATTTTGTCTGTCGGAAGTTACGGCTGTAATTTGAATTGCCCTTTCTGCCAAAATTTTGAAATTTCTATGGCTGATAAAAATTTTCCTACGCGCAAAATTTCTCCCGTCGAACTTGTAAATTTGGCGTTGAATTTTTATTATTCTCATGGAAATATTGGAATTGCTTTTACTTACAATGAGCCTTTCATCAGCTATGAATTTGTGCGGGATACTTCGCAAATTTTAAAAAATATAGGCTTAAAATCTGTTTTGGTAACGAATGGCACGATTGCTCCCGCCGCGTTGAAAAAAATTCTGCCGTTGATTGACGCTATGAATATTGATTTAAAAGGATTCAGCCAAAAAATTTATGACTACCTCGACGGCGATTTTGAAACTGTCAAAAATACAATTCAAATTGCGGCGCAAAGTTGCCACGTCGAAGTCACAACTTTAATCGTACCAAATTTAAACGATACTGAAGACGAAATGCTAGCCGAGTCAAAATGGCTTGCGTCAATTTCAAAAGATATTCCCTTGCACGTTTCAAGATTTTTTCCGCGTTACAAAGTTACAGACCGCCC
This sequence comes from uncultured Selenomonadales bacterium, assembly GCA_937915725.1. Classification (GTDB taxonomy): domain Bacteria; phylum Bacillota; class Negativicutes; order Selenomonadales; family Selenomonadaceae; genus Quinella. Next base: position 6,060 of record CALGGV010000195.1, on the reverse strand, counting down.
GCCTACCAATATTAAAAAAGTTTACAGGCTTGCAGAAATTGCACGCGAAAATTTGAATTACGTTTACACCGGAAATTGCTAAGGAGGGATTTTTATTTCTGAAGAAAAATATCAAAATCTCGACAAGATAAATTTGGAAGAACTTGATAAATATTCCGGAGTTGAAATTTTTGGGCGACTTCTCGGCAAAGGTGAACGCCCTATTGCCATTGGGCTTGCAAACTATTTTACCGGATTAGTTTCAGCCGGCGGCAAATTATTACTGACAAATAAAAGTTTGTATTTCAGTGCTCACAAAATTAATGTTGGTCGAAAAGAATGCAAAATTGCATTAAAAGATATTGTAAAAGTTGAAATAGCTTTAAATCTGTTAATTTCTCAACATTTGGTGGTTTACACAAATTCAGATTCTCATAGATTTGTTGTTTATCACGGCAAAGATTGGCTGGAAAATATAAAAAAAGCTATGGTTGCTCTTGAGGAAGAAAAAAAATCCGGCGACTTAAAAAATTTTCTACAACAATAAAAAAACTCGGCGGGCTTTTAACCTGTCGAGTAAAAATTTACTTAATAATAGTTCGGATTCAAAAATTAAGCGGCGTTTTCTTCTTTTATAACGTAGCGAATATACATTGGAATTTTTTCAATGGTTTTATCCAAACGCGGATTTTTGTGCCAAAGTTTGTAACTGTATAATTCTGCCTCAGATCTTCCATTTCGGAAAAATTCATAGACGCCCTTTGAAAAACTTTGCGAAAACATATAATAGCGTTTACCACTCGATATAAAATAGAAATGGATTTTGTTATTTTTCTTAGTGATTTCGATTTTGTTTCTCATAATTTTTGCCCTCCAAACAATCAATCAACCTATATTGCAATTTTAATTTATTTTGAAAAAATTGTCTAGTGGCGAAAACCATTCTTAACCTTAACGTAAACATTTTTAATCTGATTTTAATCTTTGAGGTGCGGAAAAATTTTTAATTTTTTTTTAATGCAAAAAAATTTTTTTATGGTTATAATTTGGCAGTTTTAAATTAGGAGGTTTTAATTATGAATTTGAAAAAGATTTTAAGCGGCGCGTTGATTGGCGCATTTGTATTTGGAGTTTCTGTCGGCAGTATTCAACCTGCAAGCGCGGCGTCTGCAAAAGATGTTAAAACTACGCTTGATAAATACGATAGTGCAAAAGATAAGTTCGACGGCGCAAAAGATAAATTTGATAGAAATTCTTCAGAAAGACCGGAACCGCCCAAAGATGAAAACGGCAACCCGTTACCTCCGCCTGATAAAGATAAAGATTCTAACGGCAAAACTACTTTAGATAAAGCAAAAGATAAATTTGATAGAAATTCAGACAGTAAAAACCCTCCGGAACCGCCCAAAGATGAAAACGGTAACCCTTTACCACCGCCCGATAAAGATAAAGATTCTGACGGTAAAACTACTTTAGATAAGGCAAAAGATAAATATGACAGTGCAAAGGATAAGTATAACGATACAAAAAAGGATTACAATAAAGCTAAAAAAGTTGCTGACAAAGTAAAATAAAATGCGTGTAGTAATTGTAGGCGCAGGCAAACTCGGTTATACAATCGCCGAACTTTTGAGCAATGAACAAATTGAAGTTGTAGTTGTCGATAAGGACGAAGAACAACTTGTTGCAGTCAAAGAAAATCTCGACGTTATGACTATTAATAAAAATGGCTCTAACCCTATAACTCTCAATGAGCCGGATATTAACGGTGCTGATATTTTTATTGCCGTAACTGATATTGATGAAATTAATATGGTTGCGTGCGTTTTGGCGAAAAAACACGGAATTAAACATACAATCGCTCGAATTCGTGATATGCAATTTATGGGCGAGGCGCGGGAATATCTCAAAGAAAATTTTGATATTGACTTGATGGTAAATCCGGAATTAATCGCCGCAAATGAAATTTATCGAATTTTAATGACTCCGGCGGCTTTAAATGTTGACGATTTTGCAGGCGGAAAAGTTCGGCTTTTTGAGGCTAAAATTGACAAGCACAGCCAATGGTTAAATATTCCGCTAAAAAATTTAAAATTGCCTGAAGGAGTTTTGGCGGGATTGATTCATAGAGATCACCAAATGATTATTCCGCACGGCAACGATACTTTTCAAGTTCATGACAGCGCGTATTTTATCGGTTTTCCTGAATCAATCGAAAAATTAAGTTTAACTTTCGTACAACAAAATACAAGCCCGCTTGAAAAAGTTATGGTAATTGGCGCGGGAAGAATTTCAAAGGCGTTGGTTACTCAATTAAACGCGGCGGGAGTTTCAGTAAAAGTCATTGAAAACGATCGCAAGCGTTGCGAAGAAATGGCGGCGATTTTGCAAAGTGGTAGTATTGCAATTTACGGCGATGGTACAAATGTTGATTTATTGGCAGATGAAGGAATTTCTTCGGCTGATGTAATTGTTTGTTTGACGGACGATGACAGACTGAATTTGATGATGGCGTTAATTGCAAAACATATGGGCGCAAAAAAAACCGTTGTGAGAGTTTATCGCACTGAATATGTTGACTTGATAGAAAAAGTTGGTGTTGACGTTGTAATTTCGGCGCGTCTTTTATCAGCAAGTGAAATTTTGGCATTTGTAAGGCGCGGCGGCGTTACTCGTGTTTCGATTTTGGAAGGCGCAAAGGCGGAGGCTGTTGAAGTTATTGTACAAAAAGGAACTCGCGCAGAAGGCAAAAAATTAATGGAAGTCGGTTTGCCTAAATCCTGTTTAGTTTGTGCGTACGTGCGGAAAAATAAAGCCGCAATTCCAAACGGCAATACAATTCTTTTGCACGGCGATAAAATTATTTTATTCTGCCTGCGCGGCGCGGCTCAAGAAGTTGTCAGCTGGTTTACCAATGAACAAAGATTTGTTGTTTGAAATATTTTTAACCGTTCAAAAAGGACGGCTTTTTTTATTCTAAATTTTTTATTTTTTTAATACGGCAGTTAATTTTTTTTAATTAAGCGCATCCTGTGCGAAAGGTGGCGGTCAGCCGTGATCGCCTCTTTTTTGTTGAAAAAATTTTTTACAACTGCTATACTAAATTGTTTTTAGAAAGGGGAGATTGAAATGAAAACTTATGAAGGAAAATTAACCGGTAAAGGTTTAAAAATTGCTATAGTGGTTGCGCGTTTCAATGAATTTATTACAAGCAAACTTTTAGGCGGCGCGCTTGACGTTTTAAAGCGTCATGAAGTTGCAGACGAAGATATTTCTGTAGCATGGGTGCCCGGCAGTTTTGAAATTCCGCTCGTTGCAAAGAAAATGGCGTTAAGTGGAAATTTTGACGCGGTAATTTGTCTCGGCGCGGTTATTCGTGGAGCTACTACGCACTACGATTATGTTTGCAATGAAGTTTCAAAAGGCGTCGCGCAGGTCGGCTTACAAACGGGCATACCTACAATTTTTGGCGTCGTTACAACTGAAAATATTCAACAGGCGATTGAACGCGCAGGAACTAAGGCGGGCAATAAAGGCTCTGATGCCGCCGTTTCAGCTATTGAAATGGCGAATTTATTAAAAAATTTATCTACGGAAAATATTGAAGAGGACGATTTACTATGAGTAGTCAACTGCGAATTGAAAAATTGCAGGAATTAATAAAGCAAGAAGTTGGCAAAATGTTACTTTATGACATAAAAGATCCGCGCATTGGATTTGTTACAGTTACTGAAGTTGAAATGACAGGAGACCTGCGCGAGGCAAAAATTTTTGTCAGCATAATGGGCAATGACGAACAAATTAAAGATACAATGGACGGCTTAAAAAGTGCATTGGGATTTGTGCGGCGTGAAATTGGCAAGCGTATTCGCTTAAGATTTACGCCGGAAATTTCATTTGCGCCGGATAAATCGCTTGATTACAGCGAACACATTCAAAAAATTTTATTAAAGATTGAAAAGGAGCGTGATTCAGTTGAAAATAACTCTTCCGGTGGCGGCGGAGAAGTTACGGGCGGCTGATAAAATTTTAATAACAGCACACATAAACCCCGACGGCGATGCAATAGGTTCAACTTTGGCTCTGTTGCAAATTTTGCGTTCAATGGGAAAAAATGCTGAAATTTACATTGATGATAAAATTCCAAAAAATTTTTCAGTTATGCCTTTTGCTGAAGAAATTCGCCAGCCGCGTGAATATGAAAAATTTGACGCTGATTTATTGGTAATTTTGGATACAGCCCCCGACAGAATCGGCAAAATTAAAGACTTGACGGGCGCGCCAATTTTAAATATCGACCACCACATTACAAACAAAAATGAAGAAGGCGATTTATATATTGACGCAAACGCCGCGGCAACTTGCGAAATTATTTTTTATCTTTGCCGTGAACTTTCCGCCGAAATTACAAAAAATGTTGCAGTTTGTCTTTATACGGGAATTGCCACAGACACCGGCTTTTTCAATTATTCAAATACGCGCCCTTCGACTTTTCGTGCGGCGGCGGCTCTTGTTGAGGCGGGCGTCGAGCCCAATTTAATTTCCGAGCAACTGGAAAAGCGCACTTTTCGTGAAGTTCAAATTATGAGTGCTGCTCTTCAAACTACAAAACTTTTTTACGGCGGAAAAGTTGTAGGAATGTTTGTTGACAGGGAACTTTACAGCCAAGTTGATACAACTGAAGGGCTGATTGATTTAATTCGCGTGATTGACAGCGCGGACGTTGCATTTTTAATCACTGAAAAAGAAAAAAATATTTGCCGCGTTTCAATGCGTTCAAAGGGCGTTGAAGTTTCTGAAATTGCCAAAAGATTGGGCGGCGGCGGACACGTTCGCGCGGCGGGCTGTACTATTTACCAAAATATGGATATTGCGAAAATGACTTTAATTCGCACTATTGGCGAATTTATGATTGAAAATGGTTACCTTCGACCGATTGATTTTGAAAACCGCGAGGAAGTTGATTTAGCCGCAATGAATTTTGAAAATGAACAAAGCTAAAATTATTTGAATTGAGTTTTAAAGATGAATGACGGTTTTTTAAATTTGAACAAGGCGGCAGGAATGACAAGCCATGACGCGGTTAATTTAGTGCGAAAGATTTTTGGTACAAAAAAAGTTGGACACGCGGGAACTTTAGACCCTTCGGCGGTAGGAGTTTTGCCGGTTGCAGTTGGAAGAGCGACAAAATTTATTGAATACATTTCAAATTTCGACAAAACATATCGCGCAGAAATTTTATTTGGAATTGCCACTTCTACGGGCGATTTTGAGGGCGAAATTATTGCACGTGAGGAAAATATCAAATTGCCGCCTGACCCTGCCTTAAAATCGATTTTAGCCGCCTTTACGGGCACGATTGAACAAACTCCTTCAAAATATTCCGCAATAAAAATTAACGGGCAAAAAGCTTACAATTTAGCCCGCAAAAATATTGAATTTGAAATGCCGCGCCGTACCGTTACAATCAGCAAAATCGATATTTTAAATCTTACCGAAAATATTTTGACGCTTGAAATTGATTGTTCCAAAGGCACTTACATTAGGAGTTTGGCGGTTGATATTGGCGAAAGTTTGAATCTTCCTGCCACGCTGAAATTTTTACAGCGCGTTAGAGTTGGAAATTTTCATTTGAAGGACGCCGCCACTATTGACGATTTAAAAATTTCCGGCGAAAAATTTTTATTGCCGATTGATTCTTGTTTAAATCATTTGAGAAAATTTGAATTGCCGTCGCGCAGGGTTAAGGCTTTTTGTAACGGCTTGCCTACAAATATTTCTGCAGCTGATGAATTTTTAAGAATTTACGCTGAAGGAAAATTTTTAGGCGTCGGTAAAATTCAAGCGGGCGAATTGCGGGCGGCAAAATTATTTATTGATACTTGAAATTTTTTCGGCTCGTCGAAAGGCGGGCTTTTTTGTTGAAAAAATTTTTCTTGCCAAAATTTGAATAATCATTTATACTAAATACGAAATTTGAGCAGGATAAAAAATCCGCGCCGCAGGCGTCACAACGCCATTTGTACCACTTTTGGAGGCGAAAATCCCTTGAAATTGTCTGAAAATTATTTCCGCGCCGCA
>CALGGV010000194.1 GCA_937915725.1 uncultured Selenomonadales bacterium | reverse complement strand
AAATCTACGGCGGCAATGATAACGATATACTTTATGGCGAGGCAGGAAACGATACAATTTATGGCGACGCTGGAGCAGATGTACTTGACGGCGGAGACGGTAATGATTCACTTTCAGGCGGCGCAGGTAACGATACACTCTATGGCGGAAGTGGAAACGATACCTTTACAGGTGGCATTGGCAACGATTTATTTGTATACAACGGCGGCAACGCTGTAATTACCGACTACGAGGAAGGCAAAGATAAAATCAAATTTACGAAACCTTTATTGTATTACATTACAAATACAACTAAACAAGGCAATGACACTATCTATACGATAAAAACGAAGTCCTCTTTCTCGTATATATCCGGTGTAATTTGGGCTGATATTGGAACTTTAACGGTTAAAAATGGTAGAAATATGCAAATTACTTTTGACAACAGTATTAATTTTTCTGGTTTGGGAAGAACTTTGGATTTAATCCAAGATAATAATTTTGTTACAGATGAATTTGCGCTTGACGATATTACCGAACAAAAATTTGAAGTTCAAAATATTGAAACTCAAAACAATTTGGAAATTTCGCAACCTGTCATTACTTACGGCGAAGATAAAGACAAATAAAAATCTGCGCGACGATAAAATAATTTTTCCCGCTTAAACGGCGGGATTTTTTTATACAATACTAATTCTTGACATAAAACTTTGCAACTTGTAAAATTGACGCCGAACTAGAGGAGGTTTTTTTGTTGAAATATAAACGTGTCGTATTAAAATTAAGTGGCGAATCCTTAGCCGGTGAAAAAGATTTTGGAATTAATACGCCGGTTGTTGAAAGTATTGCAAAACAGGTAAAAAAAATTCATGACGCCGGCTTGGAAGTTGCAATAGTTGTAGGCGGCGGGAATATTTGGCGCGGTTTAAGCGGCTCTGCAAAAGGTATGGACAGGGCGCAGGCAGATTATATGGGAATGCTTGCAACGATCATGAACGCGCTTGCACTTCAAGACGCGCTGGAAAAAATGCACGTTTTTACTCGCGTACAAACTGCTATTGAAATGCGGGAAGTTGCCGAGCCTTACATTAGGCGGCGCGCAGTTCGTCATTTGGAAAAAGGGCGCGTGGTAATTTTCGGCGGCGGCACTGGCAACCCTTATTTTTCCACAGATACAACAGCGGCGTTGCGTGCGGCTGAAGTCGAGGCAGACGTAATTTTAATGGCGAAAAAGGGAACTGACGGAATTTACGACAGCGACCCAAATAAAAATCCTAACGCAAAAAAATTTGACACGTTGACATATTTAGAAATTTTAAATCGTGAACTTCACGTAATGGACGCAACTGCTACAAGTCTTTGTATGGATAATAATATTCCGCTGGTTGTTTTCAATATCGACAATCACGAAAATATTTTGGCGGCGGCTCTCGGCGAACCTATCGGTACAACTGTTACGAGGTAAAAAGATTATGAATGCTGAAAATTTTATCGCAGTGAATGTTTCTGCCGAAAATTTTAATTTTGAAGGCGAAAATGTTTTGCGCGTTGTTAAGACTGAAAAACTTTTTGAATACGACATAAACAGCATCGCCAAATTAAAAAATTCAGATTTTCACAACGGCACAATAGAAGTAAAAATGTTGAGCCGCCTTTTGCCGGACGCGCCGGATTTTGCACGCGGTTTTATTGGTATTGCTTTTCGTATCAGTGAGGACAATTCGGCGTTTGAATCTTTTTACATTCGCCCAACAAATTCCAACACTTCAGACCCTGTAAGGAAGGCGCACGGCTGCCAATATTTCGCCTATCCCAAATATACTTTCGCCTATTTCAGGGAAAATAATATTACAAAATATGAAAATCAAATTTCGCAAGGCTTAAACGAATGGGTAGACTTAAAAGCCGTGATTAATGACGCGCGCGCAGATTTTTATTTGAACGGCGTTTTAACTTTGACAGTCGAAGATTTAAAATACGGCGAAAATCAACGCGGCGCAGTCGGATTTTTTGTTGACATTGGAACAGAGGCTTTTTATAAAGATTTATATATAAGGGCTAAGGATTAAAGGCTGAAGGCTAAAAAATTTTGACACCTGACACCTAAAAATTAAGGGGGAAATTTTAAAATGACAACCGAAGTTATCAATTCATCGGAGGACAAACTGAAAAAAACTTTGGACGCTCTCAAAAAAGATTATGGTACTCTTCGCGCAGGACGCGCTACGCCCAGTTTGCTTGATAAAGTTATGGTGGATTATTACGGCACGCCCACGCCCGTTAATCAAATTGCAAATGTTACAATTCCCGAGCCGCGTATCATTATGATTAAACCATACGACAAAGGCTCTCTCAAAGATATTGAAAAGGCAATTCAAAAATCAGATTTAGGCTTGAATCCAAATTCGGACGGGCTTGCAATTCGTTTGACAATTCCGCAACCTACGCAGGAACGCAGAAAAGAACTTGTAAAAGTTGTCAGCAAAAAAGCTGAAGAATGCAAAGTTGCAATGCGTAATATTCGCCGCGATGCTAACGAGGCTATTAAAAAACTTGAAAAAGATAAAAAAATTACTGAAGATGACAGAAAAGACGCGCAGGATAAAGTTCAAAAACTTTTAGACAAATATATTAAACTTGTTGACGGCACAAAGGCTACAAAAGAAAAGGAAGTTATGGAAGTTTAAAAATGGTAACCGACGATTTACTTAAAAAAGTCGATAAATCCAAAATGCCGCGTCACGTGGCAATTATTATGGACGGCAACGGGCGTTGGGCAAATTTGCGCGGACTTTTGAGAAGTGCAGGTCATACCGCCGGAGTTAAAACGCTGAAAAAAATTTTAACAACCGCCGTAAATTTGAAACTTGAGGCTTTGACTGTCTATGCTTTTTCCACAGAAAATTGGAAACGACCTTTAACCGAAGTTGAATTTTTAATGCATTTATTTTCCGAATATCTGGAAAAAGAAAAATTGGAAATGCACGCAAATAACGTAAGGATTAGATTTTTGGGACGCACTGAAGATTTTTCGCCGCTGATTCAAAGTCAAATTCAAAGTGCAACAGATTTAATGAAAAATAATACGGGCGTAAAATTCAATATTGCGGCAGATTACGGCGGGCAAGATGAAATAGTTAGGGCGGCGCAGAAATTGGCGCGCAAAGTTGCAAATGGCGAAATTTCGGCTGAAAATATAACTGCAAATGTTTTTGAAGATGAACTTGATACAGTTGGACAACCGCCGGTTGATTTATTGATTCGTACCGGCGGCGATTTAAGGATTAGTAATTTTTTATTGTGGCAGGCGGCTTACGCTGAACTTTGGTTTACAAAAACTAATTTTCCGGAATTTACGCCGGAAGAATTTATTGAGGCGTTAATTGATTTTGGCAACCGTGACAGGCGTTTTGGCGGCGTGACTAAAGACTAAGGACTAAGAATTAAGGACTAAGGATTAAAAATTAAGAATTGAGGAAATTTTTCCTTAACCCTTAAACCTTATCCCTTAGCCCTTAGCCCTTATAAAAGGAAGTGGCTTTTTGGCTTTAAGAATTATAACAGGGATAATCGGTGTAATAATTTCCGGTATTGTCATTCAACTGGGCGGCGCGGTTTTTTCCGGCGTTGCAATACTTTTGGCGTTAATCGGCTGGTATGAATATTCAAGCGCGTTTAATCGCGCAGGGATGGATACTGCATTTTTTTTGGGCGCGTTTACGCTGATTTTAATTTTGTGTTGCGCGTGGCTCGGCAATATTGAAGAATTGCTTGCAATTTTAACTTTAGGCTCGCTTGCGATATTTTTATTGACAGTAATTTTTTCAATGCGTCCAAATGAGGCTGGAATATCAGTAGCGGGATTGTTTTATTTGGGCTTGCCGTTCGCACATTTGATAATGTTAAGATTTTTGGCAGATGAACCGCACAAAGTAGAATCTTTGGTAAATCTTCATACTTTTGTTGGAGAAAACGTCGGCAACATAAATTTTTTTGAAACTTTATCAAATTTGCACTTTGACGGCGGCTGCGAATTAGTTTGGATACTTTTTGCTTGTACGTGGGCAAGTGATACTTTTGCTTTTTTCATTGGCTCGGCTGTTGGATCGCACAGGTTAGCCCCGTCAATCAGCCCCAATAAAACTATCGAAGGTTTTTTAGGCTCATTAGTCGGTACAACTTTAACTGCGGTTTTAGTTGGAACATTTTTATTTGGCTACCCAATTACTCAAATGGCTGAGGCAGGCGTAATTTTGGCGATTGTTGCAACTTTGGGCGATTTGGTTGAATCAGCTATCAAAAGATTTACCGGCGTTAAAGATTCAGGGATAATAATTCCCGGACACGGCGGCGTCTTAGACAGATTCGACAGCATTTTATATACTGCGCCGGTTTTCTACTATTTTATTGTTGTGTCGAAAATAATTTGAGGTAAAAAAATGATAACGCAACCAATGGAAATTGAAAATC
>CALGGV010000193.1 GCA_937915725.1 uncultured Selenomonadales bacterium | reverse complement strand
TTTTTGTCTATTAATTAGACTGTATAATTTGCAAAAATTGGCGGCTTTGATATTGCTAAAAAATTATTTTGCCGTGTGTCCGCCGAAAATTTCAAATTACATTGTTTCCAGTTTTGCGTCAATATCAGAAATTTCTTGTGGCGTAAGTTGAATATTTCCTGCGCCGAAATTTTCTTTAAGTCTTGAAATTTTTCTTTGTTCTATTTTAAATTCTTCAATTTATTTTAGATTTTGAAAAAGTGAATCGTCAACCGGTTCAAGCCATTCAGTAGTAACGCCTTTAACTTGTTGCATTAAAGCAATATGCTGAAAACTGGAATTTGGAGCCGCGCCGTGCCAATGTTTAACGCCCGCCGGAATTGTGGCAGTTTGTCCGGGTAAAAGTTCCTGCGGTTCTTCGCCCCAAATTTGATAATAACCGCGCCCTGCCGCCGCAACCAAAATTTGGCAAGATTTATGGTGAATGTGCCAAAAAGTATGTGCGCCGTGCGCAAAAGTTACATTGAAGACTGGAAGATTTTTATCTTTTGAAAGATTTGAAATGTAACTTTGCCCCGTGAAATATTTTGCGTAAGTGTCGTTAGTTTCACCTATTGGTTGAACTGCGCCGCCGATTCTTGCAAGTTCTTTCAAAATTGATTCTGATTCAGCCTGTGAAGGTTGCGCCGCAAAACTTGTATTCGTAAAAAAAATCGACGTGCCCAAAATGCCCGCCGCAATAATTTTAGAAATTTTCATTTGTATTTACCTTTTAAATATTTTTCTTTGCCCAATTTGCAACTTCAGATTCAGAATTTTTAGCCTCCGCGCCGTGAATTGCCAAGCCGTTTACAACAATAGCATTCGACGCAATTTTTTTTATAAAACCGATACTGCCGCCTAAGCCGCTGCCTTCGTGCGTTGAGAACGGAATAATTTTTTTGCCGCCGAAATTATATTTTTCAAGGAAAGTAGCAACAGCCATTGGCGGCGCGCCCCACCAGCAAGGATAACCCAAAAAAATTGTGTCGTATTCGTCGATACTCGGCAGATAATTTTTAAGTTCGGGACGTGCTTTTTGTCTAAGTTCATCCTTTGCAACGTTGGTACATTCGGTATAATCGACGGGATAATTTTTTACAGTGTCAATTTCAAAAAGTTCGCCGCCTACCGTCTTTTGAATAAATTCTGCAACAATTTCGGTATTGCCTTTCGCAAGATTTTTTATACTGCCGTTGACATAATTTTGACCTTTGCGGGAATAGTACGCAATTAAAATTTTCGCCATAATTTACGCCCCCAAAATATGTTTGTCAGAAATAATAAAGTGCGAAGTACGCGCCGCAATAAGCCATTTGCCGTCAACTTTTTTGTAAGTGTCCTCGTACCAAATGAAATTGTCGCTGATAAATTCTTTGCCGTCTTCTTCAGTAACAAGCGCGGCGCGGCAGTACAAAATACCGCTTGCGTTATCGCCGTCAACTTTAATGACGTGTTGCCCGTTTTGATGGTGCGAACGTTTCACAGCCACCGTAAATTGGCTGAAAACTTTTTCCAATTCTTCGACGCCGTGAATATCAAACGCCAAAGTATCGCCCATAAAAACTTTAACGTGAGTATCTTTTGTAAAAAGTGCCATTTGCGCCGGTACGTTAATTTCTAAATTTGAAAACTTCCCGACCAATTCTTGAATTTCCATTTTTGCCTGCATTTCTTCCAAAGTCATTTTTAAAACCTCCAATTTATTTTAATCCCAAAGATTGAAAAAGCCCCATTAAACCTTGCGCGGCAACGTCTTTAATAATTTTGCCGTCTTCATTAAAATAATAAAAATTCATACAGCTGAAAGAAAATTTTTTGCCGCTTGCCGGAAAATTCATAAAGTCGCCGTCGTGCGTGCCGGAGCAAATCCAACTTACCGCAATTTTATCATCTTCCGCCGCTATATCGACAACCTGCCAATGTATATCTGAAAAACTTTTGCGCATAAATTCCACAACAGAAAGATAACCCGCGCCGCCGTAAAGTTTTTCGTCAGAAATTAAGCTTGCAAATTCTGCTTTTGCGTCAATCAATTCTTCAGCAAGTTTTTTGTCGCAGTTGTTGATACAATCTTTGAAACGCTCGATATTTTTTTGTTGCGCTCAATTTTGTTCATCTTATCGTCTCAAATCATTTTTACAATTCGCGCAGGGTTGCCGACTGCAACCGCGTTATCGGGAATATCTTTTGTAACGATCGAGCCTGTGCCGATAATTGCATTTTCACCGATTGTTACGCCCGGCAAAATATTTACCCGCGCTCCTATCCACGCGTTTTTCTTTATCAAAATTTCTTTCGTCATAATGACGCGGATATTTTGCGGCTCGTGATTGACTGTAAAAAGTCCAACTTCCGGTCCCAACATTACGCCTTCTTCAATCGTGATTGTTCCAACTGACATTACTGTGAGTCCGTGATTTGCGAAAACATTTTTACCGAGAAAAACACGGCAAGCACAATCAATTTGAAAGGGCGGCGTCAAAAATGTATTTTCCGGCAAATTGCCGTTAAAAAGTTCTTTTTCAAGTTGCAAAATTTTTTCTTTGTCAACAGGATCTGCCAAATTAATTTCGTGGCAAATGTGCGCACAACGGTTAAATTCTGTATGTGCCTCGCGCTGATAATCTTCGTCCAAAATATGATAATGTTTGCCTTCGCGCAGATTTTCAAATACGCTCATTTTTTATCAAGTCCTTTTTCGTGCAACCATTTTTCAACCAAATTTGCAAGCTCTTGATTATTTAAATCGCCCATCAAAAAGTGCGTGTTGCCTGTCAAGCCAACTTTTGGAAGTTCAACAAGTGTAGCGTCGCCGCCGTGACGATTTATCGCCGCCACAAATTTTTTCGCCATATCTAATTCAGTACCCCATTTGTTCATTCCGACGTGGCTTGAATTTACATCTATGTTATCGCCGTAATAAAGCACGATAGGAATTTTGGTAAGTTTCATAAAATCTTCAAGCGGTACGCCCATTGCACTTGCACCAATAGGCGGACACATTGAAGGAATTGCTTCGGGAACTTCTCCTTCAGGAAATACAAAGGGAGTTCCGCCCGGCTCGAAGGCTACAATCGCTTTTACGTTGTCAGTGCGAAAAACTGTACGCCAACAAACAGTCCCGCCCATCGAGTGTCCCGCCAGTATAGCAGGACCAACTTTATCAAAAAGCGCGGCAAGTGCATCAGCGTTTAAATCGTTGTCAAGCTCGCCTGTATAAGTTGTCCAACTGCGTTCAAATTGATTAAAAGATTCTGCGTCTTTTGGAAAAGCGGCGTTGTCAAAAACGTGCGGAGTATCGCCTTCAAAAGTTCCGACGCGCGATAAAATGAATAAAGTTTTATCGTAGTAAAGCGGATTACCTGCCCAAGGATTTGCATCACCGGCGGCTTCAGTTGCAAGCCCCGCCTCTCCAATGCGCGGTTGATCTACCAAATAAACGCCGTAACCTTTGCGCAGGAAAATATTTTGAAAACCTTCCCGCCCGTCCGGCGTAGTTTCCCAAGTGCGCTTAGATTGTGCGCCGCCGTGTTGAAAAATTATTGGATATTTTTTTGCTTTTACGGGTATTTGATAGAAAGTGTACAAGTGGTCGCCATAAGCGTATTGCCCGTCCGGCGAAAGAAAATTATCCTGTGAAAAAGTGCCGGAATGTTTAATTGTTTTACCGCCAACTGCAAAACTGCCCTGCTCCGCAATTACAATAGGCTTATTTGTTTTAGCCGCGTCAACATTCGCCGCCGTCAAAATTCCTGCTGATAAAGCAAACGCCAAAATGGCATTTCTTAAAAATTTTTTGTTCATAGTAAAACCTCAATGAGTTTTTTTCAAATATTGTAAATCGCCGTACCAGTAACTTGCAGTAGTGCCGCCGTCAATCAGAAAATCTGCGCCGCTGATAAATCTGCCGCGACTGCTCATTAAAAATTCTGCCAAATCGCCAACTTCATCGGGCGTACCTGCGCGACCGGCGGGCGAGGCTTTTAACATATTGCGGTAACCTTCGCCACGCGGTCCTTTCAATTCGTCAGCGGCAAGCGGCGTGATAATTATACCCGGACTGATTGAGTTGACAGTTGCGCCGCGTTTGCCCCAACGTGTAGCCTCATACATGACACGCAAAACATTACAGCGTTTTGAATATTGGTACGCCTTCAAAGTGTCGGTAATTTCTTTGATAAAATCCAGTTCCAAAAGTTTTTCAGTAGGTGAAGTTGCAAGCGCGGTATTTTGCTCTTCAGAAAGTGCGCCGAGCCTGTGTCCACTTTGTGAAGAAATTATGACACCCGAGCCGCCGTCCGAAATAATTTTTCCAAATTCTTCAAGCAAAACTGCAGTGCCATACAAGTCAACTTTCAAAATCGCTGAAACGGGAGCTTGTGAAGGCGAAACACCCGCCGCGTTAATCAAATTTTTTACTGCGCCGAATTTTTGTGAATGCTCCACCAAATTTAAAATTGATTCACGACTGGAAATGTCAACTGCAACTGTCGAAGTTTCAAATCCCGCGTTTTCCAAAATTTCTGCCGCCGCGTTTGCCGCCTCAATTTTTAAATCGCCCAAAACTACGTGTTTACCTGCACCGACGCGCCGCGCTATTGCCTGCCCGATACTGCCACTGCCGATTAATACAACAACTTCTTTCATTTGAAAACCTCCAATTTTGTAAAAAATCCCTAGTCCTTAGCCCTTAACCCCTAACCCTTAATAAGTTGACGCCTTGCCAAAAATTAAAATCCAACTGCCGGAAATTTTTTCAACGTCAAAGGCAAGTTGCAACCGCCAAGTATTTTTTCTGCCGCCGAAAACTGCCGCCTCAACTTTGGATTGTCCAATTAATTTTCCCGCGTTGACATCGACAAAAATATTTTCTGTAAGCTCCGAAAAATAATTCAATTCGCCTTCACGAACGCAACGCAGATATTCTTTTTTCGGCTGATTCATTCCCGTCATATGAGTTAAAATAAATTCGTCAGCGTGAATTTTTTCAAGCGTCGAAATATCTTTTGTCAAAAGTGCTTGCCACATTTCGTGATACAAATTTTTCAGTTGCTGTTCATCATTCATTGAAAATTTTTCCTCCGCCGAAATTGGTTTAAAAAAAAACAGTCCCGCCGCTAAAATTACAGCGGCAACTGTTACAAAAAATTTTTTTATCTTAATCAACGTTAATTAATTCATATTGAGGATTTCCGAGCTTAGCCTCAGCCATTGCGGAAAGTTGCCGTAAACCTGCGCGAGTTTCGATTCTTTCTTTTAAATCGTGGCTGTCGTGCGCGGCGTAAACCATATCTGCGCAAGCTTGATCTACTGCCAAAATATCTGTCGAGGCGCAAATACCAATATCAGCCATTGTAGGTTCAGCCGCAGTAATTCCGGCGCAGTCACAGTCAACACTCATTCTGCGCATAACATTTATAAAGACAATGTGCTTGCCAAAATAATTGCAAGTTGCGTTTGCGCTGTCGCACATAAGCTCCATAAAAACTTCTTTCATTGGCCATTCAAGATAATTTTCCGGAACAGTTACACCTAAGCCGTGAACTTGAGCTTTTCCTTTGTGTCCGGAGGCGTTGCCAATACCGATATTTTTCATGGAGCCGCCAAATCCGCCCATTGCATGTCCCTTAAAGTGCGTCAAAACAATCAATGAATCATAATCTGCCAAATGTGCGCCCATTGAAACGTACTTCAAATGAAAACCGTTGCGAACGGGAAAATCAACCGTCTTTTCGTCTTCGTCCATAATGTCAACGTCGCAAAAAGTCCAGCCGTTTACCTTCAAAGTTTCGCGGTGTCCTTCAGTTGTGTAACGGTCGCCTTTGTAAAGCGTGTTACATTCCACAATTTTTGAATTTGGAACTTGTGCTTGAAAAGCCTGTACCATGTCACGCGGTAAAATGTTCGGTCCGTTTTTTTCGCCAGTGTGAAGTTTAATTCCAACTTTGCCATAAATATTTTCGTTAATCATTTTGTAAAGTTTGATTAGACTTTCGGCGTCAATTTTTTTGGTGAAGTAAACTTTCGCCGCCGTGCCGCTGTAGTTTGTACCGGTAACATTTTTACTGCCGATAACCGGTGCTTGAATAATTTCAGCCATTTTAAATTAACCCTCCTTAAAAGTTGCACAAAATTTAATTTAAATTTACAATAACATTATAAATTGCGGCAGTTACTTTCTGTCAAGAAAAATTTTGGAGGAATTTTAATGTATGGAATGAAAGAAGTTTGCCAAAAAGTTGGAATGAATTATTCAACTTTGAAATTTTATTGTAATGAAGGGCTTATCCCAAATGTCAAGCGCGATAAAAATAATCGCAGGATTTTTGATGATAAGGACGTTGAATGGATAAAAAATCTTTCTTGCCTTAAAAATTGTAACTTGAGTATTGACGAAATGAAAATTTATCTTGCAATGTGTTTGGAAGGAAATAAAACTATTCCGGAACGAAAAATTATGCTGTCGCAAAAACAATCTGAACTGAAAGAAAAAATCGCCATACTTGAAGACGCCGTTACTTACATTGACTGGAAACAAAATCTGTATGACGAAATTTTAAGCGGCAAAATTAATTACACCAGCATTTTTAAAAATTAACAAAGTGTGTCCTTATCAAAAAAACCGCCCATTTCGAGCGGTTTTTTATCTTGAAAAAATTTCTTCTTTGCCAATGTACAAGTAAAAATTTCCGGCATTTGATGAAAGTTTTATGACGCCGAAAATTTTTTCAGTTTCTCCAAAACGCGGCGGTTCCAATTCTTCTTCGATATTTAACGCCGCTGAAATTCTTACAATTACATGACCGGTTGCAACGTTCAAAAGTTCGGATACGGCGTCAAAATCTTCATGAATTGAATTAAGTTTAAAATGTTCGTAACGTTCGGCAATTTCATGAAACATTTTTTTTTCTGCCAAAACTCCAACTACAAAAGAAATTTCGCCGTCGATTTTTATGCTTGCGCCGAAATTTGCTTTTTGGGGCAACTGTAATGCTGAATCAATTTCAACGGCAGAATTTAAACCTTCAGATAAATATTCATGCATGCATTTAAAAACATTCAAGGCTAATTGATAATCGAGTTGAATAACTTCGCGCAGATTTTCATAGCAAGCGGCAAAATCTTTCTCTTGAGCGAAAATGACGGGCGTCATTTGTCCTCGCCGCCTTCTTCAAGTGCTTGTAATTCTTTTGCCTCCTCTTCAGCTTTTTTCAAATTTTTAATTCTGGCTCTGCGGATTGTTTCTACTGCGCGGACAATTTGGTCTTTGGTGTAGGGTTTTTGGATAAAATCTATTGCGCCCATTTTGAGAGTTTGCATTAATTTTTGGGGAGTGCCGGCTGAAGAAAGCATAACTATTGGAACGTAGGGGCTAATTTCACGAATTGTTTGCAGTGCCTCAATTCCGCCGACTTCCGGCATTACTATATCTAAAATTATTCCGTCCGGTTCATGTTCTAAATCAAGACTTATTGCCTCTTTGCCGTTTGACGCCTCGATAACTTCACAGCCCAGCTTTTCAAGTTCGTCGCGCAATTTTTTTCTTAAAAGTTTTGAATCATCTGCAATTAAAAGGCGCATTTGTTTATTATTAATCAATTTTATTGGTGTACCTGTCGAAGTTTGTCCGTCTTGATTTTCTGTAGTGTCCATTAGGCATCCCTCCTACAAATTTAATGTCAACTTTTTGGCAATTCTAACATTCACTTAAAAAAAGTGCAAGTTTTTGGGGATTAAACTTTTCCTGCGAAGTAAATTATTTTTACATTTTCCGGAGGGAAATTTTTGCCCGTCATTTCCAAAAAAACTTTTTCATAATGTTGTTGCCATTCTTTCTGCGAAGTTTGAATATAAGTTTGATCTTCAATTATATTTAACAAAATTAAAATTGTGCGTTGGATTTTTGGAAAATTCATTTGATTCATATTGAACAGAAATGTAAACCTGTTGCCGAGCTGATAATATTTTTTTATCCAACTTTGAAAATCTGCGCCGGTTGAAATTTTTTCAAAAACTTTTTGCATTGAGTTTTTAATTTTTTCGATACTGTTTTTATTTGTGGCAGAAAGTTTACTTTGCAATTCTTTTAAGTGCGCCTTAGCCTCAAACAAGTACAAAATTTTTCCGTCAGCTGAAGTGGCTATTGCGTCCCAATGCGGCTGATTTTTTGCCCAAAATGAAAATTTGTTTTCAAATTCTACTTTCGTTAATCCCAACACATTTGAAAAAATTTTTGATTCTCTTAGCTGATATTCTTTAAAAAATTCACTTGCCAGCGGCGATAGAAAAATTAATTTTGCACCGAAAATTTCTTGAAATTTTTCAGTGTAGGGATTTTCATTTACAATTTTTTGTACCCAAAATTTACTGCCTTTTTCGGCTTTTTCGTTTGAAGTGTTACTCATATTTATTCGCTTTTCCAATTTAATGAAGATTTTTTCCTTATATTTAAAAATGGAAGACTAGAGGGCGCATGAGACGCCCGCCGCACTTCGTTTTTGCTTGGGTCTTTAAATTACGGTAACGTGAGAAAACGCGGCTGGAATTTTAAATTACTGAAAACTTAAACGCGAAAAACACAGGCGGGCGAAAATTTTTTTCTTTGCTAGGCGTTTCTTTTTTTTGAAAAAAAGAAATGCCGACTTGTTAATTATTTAAAATTTTAAAATAAATCCTAAAATCTATTTTGCGGGAACTTTCGCACGTATAACAAACATTACCAAAACTAAGCAAGCGAAACTTACTGCAAGACCGAGCCAGCCATTTTGAGTAAAGCCGTCAACCAAAAATCCAACAATACAGCAAGCCGAAACTGTTAAAACGTACGGTACCTGCGTTGCAACGTGTTCAAGGTGGTTACACTGTGCGCCCGCCGATGCTAAAATTGTTGTGTCAGAAATTGGCGAGGCGTGATCTCCTCCAACTGCGCCCGACAAAATCGCCGCTATGCAAAGTACCAACATTTGATATGTTTCAGGCGTCAAATTTATTACAGCCATTGCTATTGGGATTAAAATTCCAAAAGTTCCCCAACTTGTACCCGTTGCAAAGGCAAGCCCTATCGCCACTAAGAAAAATATTACCGGCAAGAAAACTGCAAATTGCGAATGTTCATGTACAATCATTCCAACATAGCCGCCCAAATTTAAATAATCACTGCCACAAATTCCGGAAAGTGTCCACGCCAAGCACAAAATAAAAATCGCCGGAACCATTGCCTTAAAGCCCTGCGCGAAACATTCGCAAAAATCAACAAACTTAACAACGCCGCGCGGAATGTACAACAAGAAAATAAAAATCAACGCAATAAAACTACCCATAGCAAGCGCGGCTGAGGCGTCACAATCTGCAAAGGCGTCCGCTATAGATTTTCCGTCGTTAATTCCGCCGGTGTACAACATTCCGTAAACGCACGCCGCAATTAAAACCAACAGCGGTAAAACTAAATCAATAATCTTGCCGTTGCCGCCGGTATTTTGTTCAGTTTGTGCAGTGTCTTTGTATTCGTCGGGGATTTTAAATTCTTGTACAGATTTTCCCATTGTGGCATAATCCCTGCCGCTAACAATTATAAAAATCATAAAGCACATTGTCAAAATTGCGTAAAGATTGAAAGGAATTGTTTGCAGGAAAAGTGCAAAGCCGTCAATATCTGAACCTTCAGGCAGTGAAGAACCTACCGCCGCCGCCCAACTTGAAACCGGCGCAATTATACAAATTGGCGCGGCTGTTGAATCGATAATGTAAGCAAGTTTTGCGCGGGCAATTTTAAATTTATCAGTAACAGGGCGCATAACCGTTCCAACTGTCAAACAGTTAAAATAATCGTCGATAAAAATTAAAATTCCCAAAAATGCAGTTAAACCCAGCGCAGATTTTTTACCGGAAATAACGCGGCGTGCCCATTCGCCGTAAGCACGAGTCGCGCCGGATTTTGTAATAGCCGCGACCAATATTCCCAAAATTACAAGGAACGCCAAAATGTTGACGTTGCCGCCGACTTTACCAGCCATTATTTCAAAAAATTTTATGATTGACTGCAAAAAGTCTCCGCCGGTAAAAAGTAACGCGCCGGAAAATATTCCCAAAATCAGCGAAAAATAAACTTCCTTTGTTGCAAGTGCCAGCACGATTGTTATTATCGGCGGCAAAAGTGAAATTGCTGATGTTTCCAATTTTTAATCATCCTTCCAGTGATAACAAATATTGATACTTAATTTTTTAAATAATCATTGACTTTTCCATAGAAAATTTTTAATGAATTTTGATAAGCTTTACTTGCTCTTACTGCATTGGAAGTCCCCGTATAAGACACGAGCGTTTTATTTGTTCGAGCGTCGACTAAATTAAATGTGGTGCGCAGTTGCCAGCCAAATTTCCAAAATCCATAATTATCCACCGGATATTCTTTGTATCGAAAAATCTGACAAGTATGCTCCTTTCCTAAGTCATCAGTCCATTTATAAGTTTCGTAACCAATTTCTTTTCTGCCAATACCGAGTCTTGGTTCAGTCCACTGTGAAGTTCTTTCAAGACTATGGATTTTTCCTTCAACATAATAATCAACTGAAGAATTATTGTTTAATTCCGTAATAATGGTACAATTTTTTAAGGTATTGGCAGCTTCATTTTCCATAAGGAAATAGCAAGCTTTATTAATGTTATCGTCATTTTCGATTTTAGAATGCATCTTTATCAGGTCTAAAGATTCTATGGTATGAAAACCAATTTTTATATTGCCGCTCTGAACTTTGCCTATTCTTTTTGTTGCTTCAAGCAGATTTTCACAAAAAATTTTCTGAATATCTTTTTCTGAATTTGTTATTTCAACCCCGTTAGTTCCAATATACGGACCGTATGCAGTTATTGGTTCATCAACGTAAACTGCCAATTTATTTGCATTAATATCGTAAATGATACATTCAAATTCTGCCGTATGATAATTAAGTTTTTTTTCGGGAATTACATAATGTACATTTTCGCTAACTTCATCATGAATATAATCACCGTTTGGGCTGTCAATTTCTTGAGTATATTCACGTAAAGTAACATCAAATTCTTTTGAAGGAGAAATATATTCTGTCTCTTCAAAAATTCGATACCTTGATATTATATAGGCATCTGCGGCGGTTGCTTCATCGATTTTTTTTGCGCGCTCTGTTTCCAATTCAAATGAGCCGAGTAAATCTTTGTATTGGGTATAATCTATAACTGTATTTTTTTCACTTGTAAACGGTACTAACGGCAAGAAATTCGGCTTTTTAAAATTTTTTTTTAGTAAATTAATAAAATATTCGCCGCTAAGTTCCTCACTGAAAGAAGTTCTTTTGCCTATTATAATTTTTTTACTTTTTCTTTTGCTTTTTATGTAATCGTACAATTCTTGAATAGCAACTATATCCTTGTAAGTGACATCACGATGAAAACTGTTTATCGGCGGATAAACAATTATTTTTCTTTGTTTTGAAAGAATATCTGAAGTATTATCGTACCAAAAGAATCCGTCATAGGCGTAAACAGTATTATGAATAAAGATAATTAGCAAGAGCCAAAGCAAAAAATTTTTCAAAGTTTACACCTCTTTAATTCACGAAAAAATAATGTGCGCGGCAGGCGCGGCAATTAAAATACTTATAATTGTGCGCTCCAAAAATAAAATAAACAATTCCGGCAAATTGACAGGAATTTTTGAACCTAAAATCAAGCCGCCAACTTCAGAAAGATAAATCAACTGCGTAACAGAAATTACGGCTACGATAAATTTTGACATTGGAACGGTTATAGTTTTTGCGGCGATAATTGACGGCGTGAACATATCCGTAAAACCAACAATCATTGTTTTTGAAACTTCGGCGGCTTGCGGTATGTCCAAAATATTTAAAAGTGGCAAAAACGGCGCGCCCAATGTTTCAAAAAGTGTTGTATGATTAGCCAAAACTAATGCTAAAGTTCCAATGCACATTACAACCGGCAAAACTCCAAACCACATACCGGCGGCGTTTTTAATTGCATTTTCCATAAATTGTTCAAAGCCGCGATATTCGCCGACGCGCTGTTTTGCAAGTGCAAGCCCGTATTGCAACGACGAAGTATAACCTTCCGGCAATGTTTCGCCCATTGCTTTACCTGCTACAAGATATTCATCTTTTTTCAAAGAAAGCGGCGGGATTCTCGGCAAAACTAACGCGCACGCAATACCAATAGCGCAGATTAAAAGATAGTACGCGCCGAAATATTCCATTAAGCCGACCTGCGCGAGTACGACGATTGAAAAAGTTATCGATACTGCAGAAAAAGTTGTAGAAATAATAGCCGCCTCACGTTTTGAATAATAACCGCCTTCATATTGATTGGCAGTCAACATAACGCCAAGCGTACCGTCACCTATCCAACTTGTTATACAGTCAACAGCGGCACGCCCGGGAATTGTAAAGACAGGGCGCATTATTTTTGTAAGCATTGCGCCTATAAATTCCAAAAGTCCAAAATCTAACAAGAGCGGCAGTAACAAGCCCGCCAATAAAAATATTACAACCAAAACTGTAAGTAAGTCATTCAAAACAAAGCCGCCGTTATCAGGCGAAGTTATCAGCGAAATTATACCGCCGTTTTCATCGTCCGCACCAACTTTAAAATACGTCAGCCAAAGAAAAACCGCGCCAATAATTCTGATAACTACCCAAATTGCAGTTGTCGAAAAAGTATTTGCAACTATTGGATAAGTGGCAATAAAATTCGGTTTACCCAAAAAAATAACTCCCAATACAGCCGAAGTTGTAACGATAATCAGACATAACAGCGGCAAAAAATCGCCGATACTGTTGCTAATCAGATCAGCGATAATTTTTACTACTATTGTCCAGCTGTCGTTGTACTGTACGGGGATCATAAATAAAATTATTCCAACGATTGACGGCACTAAAAAGCCCGCCAGTGAGCCTTCCTTTTTTTGCTCCATGATTTTTAAAAATACTCCCTTCTTTGCTAGATGGTTAGATGGTCAGATTGTCAGATGACTAGTTACTAACCATCTAGTCATCTAGTCATCTAGTCATCTAAAAACTAGGGCGTATTTTATAACAAAAATCTTTCAACCGCAATATTATTTTAAAGCCTAAAGGCTTAGGATTTTTTAAAAAGTTTTAAGATATAACAAGTCGGCATTTTAAAACGAAGTGCGGCGGGCGTCTAACGCGCCTTTTAATTCTCCATTTGTTAACATACTCTAGGAATAAAAAAAATATTTTTAAAATTTATTCGTGGACTTCATCTGAAGAATATCTCACATAACAAGCCTTTCCATTTTCTTTGGATTGATAAAGAGCCTTATCAGCCAAAAGGTACAGCTTTTTAAAATCATAATCGCCGGCGTCCGTACCAATTCCAATACTGCAAGAAAAATGTTCAGCGGGACCAACTTTCAAAATTGCAAGTTCATGAAGAATTTCTTTGGAAATTTCGTCTGAACGTTTTAAGAAATCTGCGGACATATCCGGCATAAAAACCATAAATTCATCGCCGCCAATTCGCCCTATAATATCATGAGTACGAAAAGCGCGCCCTAAAATTGCGGCAAATGCTTTTAAAACTTCGTCGCCAATTTGATGCCCGTAATGATCATTGATATGTTTAAAATTGTCAAAATCGAAAATCAAAAGTACAGAAACATTATCCTGCTTTTTATTTTCAATGGCAGTTTTAACTTCTTCTTCAAAGGAGCGTTTGTTGTATAAGCCGGTAAGTAAATCTCTTTTGCTTTTATCTGTAACTGCATAAAATTCTTGCGAAAAACGATTGACGCACCAGCGAATAAATATTAACGCAACAAAAAGCGTTATTAACGCCGCCATAACCATTGTTAGAATATAATTTTTGATGATATTTTCAAAATCTGTAGTTGTATGAGACGCCATAAGTGCGCCTGTAATGCTGTTATCGCTGGATTGTCTGATAGGTATGACGTAAGCTTGACAATTTCTGCCGTTGATTTTTATATTTTTGCACCAAAGTTGCGAGCCGTGTTTCAAAGTATTGTTGTAAATATAATCTATTGCAGTTGTGTCAACGAAACGTGCGCCGTTGTGATCAATTATTGAAGTCATTTCCGGTGTATCTTCAAAGAAAAAAGTTATATCAACGTCAGTTTGCTTTTTTAAATCGTCAACAACTGAAGTTTCGAGTGAAACATTAAAATTCATACCGCGCCAAACGTTGCCGTCGGGTTTTCTGCCGTAATCACCGTAGCCGTGACTGGAATACATAGCTAACGCCGCTAACGCTGTAGATTTTAAGTGTGCTTGTTTTTCGTCGTAAAGGCTGGAGCGAAATTGCAAAAATCCAATTATCAATGAAACTGTGGCGAAAACAAGTATCGGAATGCAAGTAGCCAAAAAAAGTTTTGTGTTGTACTTCATATTCATAGCGACTCACCTATTTAAATTGAATCTTTTTGAATAACATTAACGCCTGTATCAATTCTGACATTTGTATTAGTGTAGGTACCGTTTAAAGTTTCAACTGCAATTTTAATTCCTTCGTATCCCATACGCTGTGGTTTTTGTTGCAAAGTTGCATAAAGATGCCCTTCATAAAGCAAAGTTAAAACTGAATCTGAAGTGTCAAATCCCATTACAATTTGTTTGGAGCCGGAACTTTTCATTTGTTCGCCCAAATTTCGCGCAGTTCTTTCATTTGGTCCGAAAAATGCAACGTATTCCGGATGTTCGCCGGCAAAATCTTTAAGCGATTGATCGTTATCTTCCATGAAGAAAGTATTGTCCAATGTAAAGTCTGTGCCCTCAAATGCTTTTCTAAAACCTTTAATCCTCAAATTTGTACTTGTAACATTATCTTTATTTGCACTGATACCGATTGTACCGGAAGTAATTCCGGCGTCGCCCAGCCCGTTTAAAAGAGTTTCACCGGCGATAGTTCCTGCCAATTCGTTATCAGTTGCCAAAAAAGCCACATAGTCAAATTCAGCCGCGTTATCCACAAAAATAATTTTTACACCGGCGGCGGCGGCTTTTTCCAAACTTGCATTAATTCCACGCGGGGAACTTGCCGCAATTACAAGCGCATCTGCGCCATCAGCAACTGCTTTATCGATACATTGCATTTGCGGCGCGTCTTCATTGACATCCGGTCCCGTCCATACATAATCAATATCGCCAATTTCCTCAACTGCTTGACGGCAACCGGAATCTATTGACTTCCAAAAATCGTCGGCTAAATCCATTGTGATTAAGTAAATTTTATATTTTTTTTCGGCGTTAGATTGATTTTCAGAATTTTTAGCGGGCGAATCGTCAATTACAATTACTTCTGTTTCTTCTGTGCAACCGGCAAAAAGAATTACAGTAAACGCAATTAGAAACAACATTTGAAAAAATTTTATACATTTCATGGCAGATAATCTCCAACAATTTATTTTATTCAAAATTCTGCAAGTCAAAGTTTTTTTCCTGCAAAAAAAATAAGCCGTTAAAATTTCTTTGACTGATTATTGATAAATTAAAAAAATCAAAATTAAGGCGTCTAATTTTTTCTGTTAATATAAATCCTCATAAAACTTTTTGAAGGTACCTTCTCGTTGAAATTTTGGGCTGTTTTGGCGGCTTT
>CALGGV010000192.1 GCA_937915725.1 uncultured Selenomonadales bacterium | reverse complement strand
AAAAATTTTATTTTGGCAAATGCAAAAAATCAATTTTAAGGCGTCTAACTTTTGCTGTTAATATAAATCCTCATAAAACTTTTTGAAGGTACCGCTACGTTGAAATTTTCCGCCGTTTTAAGCTTTTTAAATATGATTTAGAAAAATTTTTTCTGAAATAAAAAAAGCCGCCGAAATTTTCAGCGACCTTGAAAATTTTAAAATTTGAATTAGCCGAGAATAACAAGGGATTCATGCGCTTTTACACTTTGTCCGGCGGCTACGTTGAATTTTTTTACAGTACCGTCTGCATCAGCGGTAATTTCGTTTTGCATTTTCATAGCCTCAAGAATCAAAAGAACTTCGCCGGCTTTAACTTGTGCGCCTTCGCTAGCTACGAGTTTAATAACTTTGCCGGGCATAGGGGAATCAATGGAATGTTCGCCCGCGCCAGCCGCCGCCTTAGCAACGGGAGCAGGAGCCGCCGCAGGGGCAGGAGCCGGAGCTGCAGGTTTTGGAGCAGGAGCCGCCGCAGGTCTTGGAGCCGCTGCCGCGCCGGCTGCTTTTACTTCCTCAACTTCGACTTCATAAGTTGTACCGTTGACGGTTACATTAAATTTTTTCGTTGCCATTTTTTAACCTCCGATTATTTGACGACGCGATTTGCGAGCGTCCAATTTTCATTGCGTTTAATGTTGACGGCTACGACTTTGCCGCCTTTGGAAATTGCTTGAATTGCCGCCGTTATGACTGCAATTATTTCGGGTTTTATTTTTTCAGCCAATGTAAAAACTTCCTTTCAGTCAGTTTTTAAGGCAGTAGGCAGAAGGCAAGAGGCATTAGAAATTTCACTTTTGCCTTATGCCTCTTGCCTTAATCCTTACAAAGGAATATTGCCGTGCTTTTTGGTAGGAGCGGCCTCGCGTTTGCTTGCAAGTGCATTCAACGCCGTAATGACAAGCGGGCGCGTTTCTTTAGGCTCAATAACCATATCAGCATAGCCGCGCTCTGCCGCCTTGTAAGGTGTAGCAAATTCTTCGACGTATTCAGCAGTTTTTTGGTCTTTGTCGGGGTCTTTGCGGAAAATAATATTAGCCGCGCCTGCAGGTCCCATAACCGCAATTTCCGCGCTTGGCCACGCCATAACTTGGTCGGCTCCCAATTCACGGCAACACATTGCAATATAACTGCCGCCGTAAGCTTTACGAGTTATAACCGTAACTTTTGGAACGGTTGCCTCACTGTAAGCATAAAGCATTTTTGCGCCGTGTCTGATAATTCCATTGTATTCTTGATCTACGCCCGGCAAAAATCCCGGTACGTCAACAATATTAACCAGCGGAATATTAAAAGCGTCACAAAAACGAATGAATCGCGCAGATTTATCCGAGGCGTCAACGTCAAGGCAACCTGCCATAACTGCCGGCTGATTGGCGATAATTCCAACTGTACGCCCGCCGAAACGTGCAAAACAAGTTATAATATTCGTTGCAAAATATTTGTGGACTTCGTAAAATTCGCCGTTGTCAACAATTCCCTTGATAACTTCCTTCATATCGTAAGGCGCGTTGGGATTGTCGGGGATAATTGTATTTAAAAAATCTTCCTGTCTGTCGGGGTCGTCGCCTGTATCGACAATAGGTGCATCTTCCAAATTGTTACTGGGTAAGAAACTTAACAAATATCTGATTTGGTTAATGCAGTCTTCCTCGTTTTCTGCTGCGAAATGTGCAACACCGGAGCGGCTGTTGTGAGTCATTGCGCCGCCCAATTCTTCAGCGGTAACTTCTTCAGCCGTAACGGATTTAATAACCGCAGGACCTGTAATAAACATTTGGCTTGTATTTTTTACCATGTAGATAAAATCTGTAATTGCGGGGGAATAAACCGCGCCGCCTGCGCAAGGTCCCATAATTACCGAAATTTGAGGAATAACGCCGCTAGCCGCCGTGTTGCGGTAGAAAATTCCCGCGTAACCGCTTAAAGCGTCAACTGCCTCTTGAATACGTGCGCCGCCGCTGTCATTAATACCGATTAAAGGCGCGCCCATTTTCATTGCTAAATCCATAACCTTCCAGATTTTGTGCGCGTGTTTTTCGCCCAAGCTGCCGCCTTCAACAGTGAAATCTTGTGCAAAGGCGTAAACCAAACGCCCGTCAACAGTGCCGTAACCGGTTACAACACCTTCGCCGGGTAATTCTTTTTGATCTTGTCCAAAATTTGTACAGCGGTGTTTAACAAACATATCAAGTTCAACAAAAGTACCTTCGTCAAAAAACATTTCGATTCTTTCGCGGGCGGTAAGTTTGCCTTTGCTGTGTTGAGCGTCAATGCGTTTTTGCCCGCCGCCGAGTAGAATTTTTTCTTTTTTTGAGTGCATTAAGTCAATTTTTTCTGCAACCGTAGCCATCAAATCACTCCTTTTTATTCGATAAATTTTTTTTCCATTCGAGATATTTTTCACGCATGCAAATACCGCAAGGGCGAAAACCTGCCGTAATGGCAGTTTCTTCATCTTTAAAGAAAACTCTGTTTTTTATGTAAGTGTCGCCTTGTTTTATTGCACGAAGAGCCGCAGGACAATCTAAACGACCGTAAACTTTGTTTCTGCTATTGCCGCCTAAAGTGCCTTTTTCATCGCTCAAATAAATTTTGCCGTCCGCGCCAAGTAATTTATACTTTTTCGGCGTTTCAAAAATTTTATTTTCGTCCATAAATTAACCGCGCTGGCAAAGTTCCAATAAAACGCCGTGAGTTGCCTTTGGATGAATGAAAGCAATCATTGCGCCGCCCGCGCCTTTACGCGGTTTTTCGTCGATAAGTTTAACGCCTTTTTCTTTCAAGTCTGCGAGAGCCGCCTCAAGATTATCAACGCGCAATGCAATATGTTGAATGCCGCCGCGTCCGCCGTTTTTCTCAATGAATTTTGCAATGGGGCTTGTTTCGTCAGTTGCAACCAAAAGTTCAATTTCGCCGTGTTGTTTATCTTCAGTGGTAGGATAAAAAGCCGTTGTAACTTTTTGATCTGCAACAGTTTCATCGCCCGTGTATTGCAAGCCGAGCAATTTCCAAAATTCGCCGTCAGCTAAATCTGTTGAGGCAATTCCAATGTGATCTACTCCCAAAATTTTAAACATTTCGTAAAACCTCCCAAATTTTGAAAAGTTGACAAAAATTATTGCGTTTTGACAAATTTATAAATTGAATTCAACTTTTCAACTACAATTTAAATTTTATCTGTAAATTTTTTGTGCCCATAATTCGCTAAAATTTGCCCATAAAGCCGCCTTTCAACGTTCAATGGTACATTTTTATAAAAAAAGTTTGAAGGCGGCTTAAAATGTATATTTTACTTAAAAATTTTGACACACTCTGAAATAAGTAATTTTTCGCCAAAAAACATCTGTAAATTTTTTGTGCCCATAATTCGCTAAAATTTTCCCGCTAAGCCGCCTTTCAACGTTCAATGGTACATTTTTATAAAAAAAGTTTAAATGCGGCTTAAAATGGATATTTTACTTAAAAATTTTGACGCGCTCTGCAACAGGTAATTTTTCGATAGCGTCAGCGTCTTTCAATTTTTCGCCAAAAACCATCTGCGCGACCAAATTCCAACTTGCCGGTACTTCAAAAGTCTTTTTAATTTCGTCGTCAATCAGCGGGTTGTAATGTTGAATGTTGACGCCCAATCCCATTTTTTCAAGCAGTGCCCAAATTGCAAATTGCAACATTCCATTTGCTTGTGATGCCCAAATTGGGAAATTTTCTGCATACAGCGGGAATTTTTCCTGCATGCCTTTAACAGTATCAGTTTCTTCAAAAAATAAAATTGTGCCGTAACCTGCCGCAAAACTGTTAATCTTAGATTCAGTGCCTGCGAATTTGTCTGCGGGAACAATTTTTTTCAGCGCGTTTTTGGTAATATCCCAAACTTTTTCGTGATGTTCATTCATTGTAACAATCACTCGCGCAGATTGAATGTTAAACGGCGAAGGAACTTCCTTTGTCATACGCTCGACGGCTGCAACAATTTCAGATTCAAGCACGGGAATATTTTTGCCCAAATTGTAAATTGTACGGCGATTTATGACAGCCTTTTTAAAACTCATTTATAAAACCTCCGGAAAAAATTTTTTTAGCCTACTGCCTCTTGCCTTTTGCCTAATCCCTATTTGCGCATATCGCCTGTTGACAAAAAACGGGAATGGAAACTCAACGCCTCGTCGATTAAGTGTGGCGTATTTGCTTTTTTGGTTGCCTCAAGAGCGCGGTTGTAATAATCTAAAAGCATTGGGCGATAATCGGGATGAGCGCACTTATTAATAATTTCAAGCGCACGGCTGCGCGGTTCAAGTCCGCGTAAATCTGCAATACCTTGTTCAGTAATGATAATGTCAACGTCATGTTCGGTATGATCAATGTGCGAACACATAGGTACAACGCTTGAAATTTTTCCGCCTTTGGCAATGGACGGCGTGTAGAAAATTGTTAAGTAAGCATTGCGGGCAAAATCGCCGCTGCCGCCTATACCGTTCATCATTTTGGAG
>CALGGV010000191.1 GCA_937915725.1 uncultured Selenomonadales bacterium | reverse complement strand
CCGAAAATAAAAAGTACAAAAAGCGTTAAAACAACTTCGCCAAAATAAATATCGTAGCCGAATAAAACGTAGTGAAAACCAAATTGCATCAAGTCTCCAACTAAATTTCTGCCGACAAGTGCAAACGCTGTAGCATTCGCCCAAATTATCGAAATGTAAGTAAGCCACAACGCCCACGCACAAAGTAAGGCGTGATCGTAGCCGAGAATTTTTTTTGTGTAAGTAAAAACTCCGCCTTCGTCCGGAAATTTATTTATCATGTAGTGATAATTTGCGGCAATGACAATCATTACGCCCGCGCCCGCCGTCATTGCAATTACCGTACCAACCGGACCTGCAAAAGGTAAAAAAGTTGTGCCGGGCATTATGAAAGAGCCCCATCCTACGCAACAGCAAAAAGACAACGCCCAAACATTCAACGGCGTTAAAAATTTCATTAATCCTTGTGAGGAATTTTTTGTTTCGTTTAAATTTTCCATACATTTCACCTTTGAAAATTTCTGTGCTAATTATAAATCAATCGCACAATTTAGCAAACTTGCAATAAAAAAATTTTTCTGCTATAATTCGCACGGTTAAATTTTTTTTGAGTGATTCGACATCGAAAGCTCGGAGGACTGCTGAAGTCTTACGAGTTTTTTTGCGTTAAAGAGGTGGTTCCAATAAAAAAAGTCAGCCAAAATTCCATTCCCGACGAAGTTTTGAATTTTGCACTTTTGGAAATGCAGAAAATTCACAGCGGCGAAATAATTTTTGTCGCACAGGACGGCTATTTAATGCAGATTGAAATTAATTCAAGGCGGCGTATTTCAGATTGGGAAGAAAAAAATTCTGCGTGGAGTAAAGATTTAATTTCAAATATCAGCAAGCAAATTTGTCTTGAATTTTCAAAACTTATGTACGGGCGATTGGTTATCAAAATGCAAAAGTGCCGCGTTACGCAGATTGAACGCACTGTCCAGCAAAGATTTACCGGATTAGACGGCGAAGGTATCTAGGTATTAGGTATTAGGGATTGTTTACAAAGATTTAAAAATTAACAAGTCGGCATTTCTTTCTTTGAAAAGAAAGAAACGCCTGGCAAAGAAAGAAACTAATCGCCCGCCTGCGTTTTTCGCGTCAAGCATTTCAAAAATTTAAAATTCCAGCCGCGTTTTCTCACGTTACCGCAACTTAAAGTCCCAAGCAAAAACGGAGTGCGGCGGGCGTATAACGCGTCTTTTAATCTTTCATTTTTAAACATACTCTAGGAAATAGGGATTTTTGCTCGTTGCTAATACCTTACTTGTAGAGGCGATAAAGTTGAATGTTAAAGAAATAATTTTGGCGGCAATAATGGCGGCGATTGTCTTTGTTGCAACTTTTGTTCCCAAAATCCCAATACCGCTCGGCTATGCACATTTGGGCGACGCGGCAATTTTTCTGATAGTTTTTGTATGCGGCAGGAAAATTGGAATTTTAAGCGGCGTGATAGGGTCTGCGCTTGCAGATTTATTGGGCGGTTTTCCAATTTGGATTTTACCGACGATTTTTATCAAAGCGGGAATGGCAGAAATTTTTTACAAACTGCGCGACAGAAATATTTTTATTGGTTTAATTGCGGCGAGTTTGTTTATGACTTTGGGCTATACATTTGCCGGAGCGTTTTTGTACGACAGTTTGGCGGCGGGATTTTCATCGACGCCAGGACTTTTGCTTGAATCTGCAGTAAATATTTTTGTAGCTGTTGTAATCATTTCAGCTGTAAAAAATAAAAATTTTTTCAATAAATAATTTTGGAGGTTTTAAAAAATGTCAAAAATTTATCAAAGTGTAACAGAATTAATTGGAAGTACGCCGATTCTTGAGGCGAAAAATTTTGCAAAGAAATTCAATCTTAAGGCAAAAATTTTAGTCAAGTTGGAATATTTCAACCCCGCAGGCAGTGTCAAAGACAGAATTGCAAAGGCAATGATTGAAAAAGCCGAAAAAGACGGCGTGTTAAAATCTGATTCAGTAATTATTGAGCCGACCAGCGGCAATACCGGTATTGGACTTGCAAGCGTTGCAGCGGCGAAAGGTTACCGCGCAATTTTGACAATGCCTGAAACTATGAGTGTTGAACGCAGAAATTTATTAAAAGCTTACGGCGCGGAAATTGTTTTGACTGAAGGCGCAAAAGGTATGAAGGGCGCAATAGCTAAGGCTGAAGAACTTGCTAAAGAAATTCCCAACAGTTTTATTCCGAGTCAATTTACTAATCCGGAAAATCCGAAAATTCATTACCTTACAACCGGACCGGAAATTTGGGAAGATACAGCGGGCAAAGTTGATGCATTTGTTGCGGGCGTAGGTACGGGCGGCACTTTAAGCGGCGTCGGTAAATTCTTGAAAGAAAAAAATTCCAATGTAAAAATTTTCGCCGTTGAACCTGCAACTTCTCCAGTACTTTCGCAGGGCAAAGCGGGCGCACATAAAATTCAAGGTATAGGCGCGGGATTTATTCCGGAAACTTTGGACACGAAAATTTATGATGAAGTTTTACCCATTGCAAATGAAGACGCTTTTAAATACGGCAAAGAATTTTCACGCGCTGAAGGCGTTTTAATTGGAATTTCAAGCGGCGCGGC
>CALGGV010000190.1 GCA_937915725.1 uncultured Selenomonadales bacterium | reverse complement strand
CACGTCTTTTAAACTGCCGCAAATGTAGCCTACTTCGCCCGCCTTCAATTCTGCAACTTCATTCATCGAAGGCGTAAAAATTCCAATTTCTGTACAGTCAAATTCTTTACCGGTTGCAATGAGTTTCAGCTTATCGCCCTTTTTTATTTTGCCGTTCATCAAGCGCACGTGAGCAACCGCGCCTTTGTAGCTGTCAAAATAAGAATCGAAAATTAAAGCCTGCAAAGATTTATTTTCGTCCCCTTCAGGCGGGGGAATTTTTTTTACAATCGCCTCAAGAATATTTTCGACGCCCGCGCCGGTTTTCGCACTGCAAGTAACCGCGTCCGTTGCGTCAAGTCCTATCGCCTCTTCAATTTCAGTTTTGGCGCGTTCAATATCTGCGCTCGGCAAGTCGATTTTGTTTATCACGGGGATAATTTCTAAATCGTGATCCAGTGCAAGATAAACATTTGAAAGAGTTTGCGCCTCGACGCCTTGAGTTGCATCGACTACCAACAGTGCGCCTTCACAAGCGGCTAAACTGCGCGAAACTTCATAGGTAAAATCGACGTGTCCGGGCGTGTCAATCAAATTTAAAATATATTCTTTGCCGTCCTGCGCGACGTACTTTAAGCGGACAGTTTGCGCCTTGATTGTAATTCCACGCTCCCTTTCCAATTCCATATTGTCCAAAAGTTGTTCAGCCATATCCCGCTTTTCAACAGTTCCCGTCATTTCAATAAGTCTATCTGCCAAAGTTGACTTGCCGTGATCTATGTGCGCTATGATTGAAAAATTTCTTATTTTATCGCTCAAAAAAATCTTCCTTTCAAAAATTAATTCTGTTAGAATTTTATCACAATCAAGAAAGGTGGTAAACAATTTAGGGATTAAGGGCTAAGGACTAGGGGCTAGGAAATTGGAAAATTTTTTACTTGTCGAAAAGGAGCATTGAAAATTTTTTATGAAAGATACAAGCAAGCTGAAATATTTATTGGCGTTTGGTCATACTTGCTCGGATATAAATCAGGGCGCGTTGGCGGCGGTACTTCCGTTTTTAATTGCGGCGTACCATTTCGATTATCAAACGGCGGCAACTTTGGTACTGGTTGCAAATGTTGTAGGCTCGGTAATTCAGCCGCTTTTTGGACAAATTGCAGACAAATATAACAAGCCGTATTTAATCGCAGTGGGATTATTTTTGGCGGGCGGCGGAATGGCTTTAACCGGCTTTATCGAAAATTTTTACGGCTTATGTTTTGCGGTAATGATTAGCGGCGTTGGAATTGCAATGTTTCACCCGCAAGCCGCGCAATTAATCAATCGTGCGTCAACTGACAATGACAGGGCGCAAAGTATCAGCATATTTTCATTCGGCGGAAATTTGGGCTTTTCGCTCGGACCAATTTTAACGACGGCGGCAATTACGCTTTTTGGCTTGGCGGGTACGCTGATTTTTATTGTACCGGAAATTATTATTTGTATTCTGCTGAAAAAATATTATAATGACTTGAAAAATTTAAACCGCCCAAAAATTTCAAAAGTTGGAAGTAAAAGCACGGGCGTCGATAATTGGAGTGCGTTTGCAAGATTAACGGCGGTTGTAATTGGGCGTTCAATAATTTTTCACGGTTTCAATACATTTTTGGCTTTATATTGGATTCACGAACTCGGACAAACTGAAACTTTCGGTAATTCGGTTTTAAGCGCGTATTATGCAATTAGCGCGGCGTGCGTTTTGATTGGCGGGAAATTGGCTGACAGTTTCGGTTATCGCACAATGATTAAAATAAGTTTTGCAATGTTGCTTGTAACGATAATTGCGCTGGCAAGTTCAGACAGTTTACTAATTTCGACGATTTTAATTTTGCCTTTGGGCGCGGCGATAAGTTTCACATATAGTCCAATGGTAGTTTTAGGACAACTTTACCTGCCAAACAGAGTAGGCTTGGCGTCGGGTGTAACTTTAGGATTGGCAATTAGTATGGGCGGGATTTTTGCGCCAATTTTGGGAGCGGTTGCAGATAATTTCGGCTTGCTTACAACAATTTATGTAATTGCCGGAATTTCAATTTTGCCGCTTGCAGTTTCATTCACTTTGCCGCCTGTGAAGAAATAAAAAAAATTCCGACGCTTGCCGGAATTTCATTTATCGCCGTAATGGCTTTTACACTGCAAAATTTCCAAAGTGTCATCAACGATTCTGTAAACGATACGATTTTTTTCATCAATCTGCCGACTGTACCAACCTTGCAAATTATCTTTTAACGCCTCCGGTTTTCCAATTCCTTGTAATTCGCCGTTGCGTTCAATATCTTTTATCAAATTGTTAATTTTTTTCAAAGTTTTTCTGTCTTGAGACTGCCAATATAAATAATCTTCAAATCCGTTTCCGCTAAATGTTTTGTTCATTTAAAAATTTCTCCCATTCTTCTTCAGTGAAACGTACAACATTTTTACCTTCTTCCATTTCACGAATTACTTTTTGCAAATGCTGTTGGTTTTCTTCACTCCAGAACGGGTCTTCAGTTTTGATAAAATTTTTAATGACGTTCAAAAGTTTTTCAATTTTTTCATCGGGAATTTCTTCAATCAAACTCAATACTTCAGCTCTTAACGCTGTCATAAAAATTCACTCCTTTAAATTCAGTGAAAAAATTTTAACATTGAAACTTTATAATTGCAAATTAATAATATTGACAAAAAGTTATACCTTTTTAAAATTATTTTGGAGGTGTATTTTATGGAAAATAAAAATGAAATTGAAACGGCTGAAGAAAATTTTGAAAAGCCGAGAATAATTATTGTAACGGGAATGAGCGGGAGCGGCAAAACTCAAGTATGCAGGTGTTTGGAAGATTTAGGCTATTTTTGCGTTGACAATTTGCCGCCGGTATTTATTCCAAAATTTGTAGAATTATGTTCGCACGCCGCCAGCCACGTCAGCAAAGTTGCATTCGTTGTCGATACTCGCAGCAGAGAATTTTTTGATAATCTTATACAAATTCTTGAGGATATGGACAAAAAAGATTTAGATTATGAAATGCTTTTTATTGACGCCAGCGACGACGCAATTATAAGACGCTACAAAGAAACGCGCCGCCGCCACCCAATGGCACCTTCCAGCCGAATTTCTGACGGCGTTGCAAGGGAACGCGCCCGCCTTGAAAGTGTACGCGGCAAGGCAACTTATTTAATCGATACTTCCAATATGTCAAAAACTGAACTGCGCGACAAAATAAAATTGCTTTTCGGCAAAACAGACGGCGCGGGAATGAATATTTCAGTTTTGAGTTTCGGATTTAAATTCGGTATGCCAATGGACGCGGATATAGTTTTGGACGTGCGATTTTTACCCAATCCTTTCTACGTTGAATCATTGCGCCATAAAAGCGGGAGCGTTCCTGAAGTGGCAGAATATATCGCAGAAAAACCAATTACACAGGAATTTTTGAAACGCCTTGATAATCTTGTTGAATTTTTGGTGCCGCAATATGTTAAGGAAGGAAAAAGTCAACTTGTAATAGCGGTCGGTTGTACCGGCGGAATGCATCGCAGTGTTTTTATCGCAAAACACCTTTTTGATTTAATTGCAAACAACGGCTACACGGTAAATTTGGAACACCGCGACTTAATGAAAAACGACGTGTGGGAAGTTTGAGGCGCAAAATGGTACATCTTTTAAAATGGCTTTACCCGGGAATGAAATTAAAACGCTGGCTTTTACTTTTTGCAGTTGGAGTTTTGCTGGTAAGTTTTGGCGCAGCGTTAGTTTTCAATTACGAATATTTGGGGCGCGCAGAAGAGGCAATTTTCCAATTTGTCTATACGCACGTTGGAAGTTATCAGTATGGGCTTACAATAACGCTGGGAATTTTTATAGTGATAATTGGCGCAATGCTGATGATGTATGCTACGCGCTCGATAATTCGTTCAATAATCGCCGTACTAATTCCGGATAGGACAGAAAGAATTGTCGATATGATTTTTCAAGAAAGAAAACTCGGCAAAGGTCCTGTAGTTACAGTAATTGGCGGCGGGCACGGCTTATCGGTTTTACTGCGCGGTATAAAATCTTCGACAAGTAATATTTCGGCAGTTGTAACTGTGGCAGATGACGGCGGCAGCTCCGGACGCCTGCGCGAAGAATTGGGAATAATTCCGCCGGGCGATTTAAGAAATTGTTTAGTGGCGTTGGCAGATACTGAACCGCTTATGGAAAAATTATTTCAGTATAGATTTGAAGGAACAACCGCGCTTGCCGGACACAGTTTCGGAAATTTATTTATTGCGGCAATGAATGAAGTTACCGGCGATATGGAAACTGCGCTAAAAGAATCTTCAAAAGTTTTGGCGGTAAAAGGGCGCGTCATTCCTGCCAGCAAAAAAAATGTTCGCCTTGACGCAATTATGACTGATGGTACGGTTGTTGAAGGTGAATCACAAATACCGGAGGCACATAAAAAAATTCGGCGCGTACAACTTTTCCCAAAAAGAGTTCAAGCTGTACCCGCCGCGCTTGAGGCGATTGAAACTGCCGACGCAATTATTTTAGGTCC
>CALGGV010000189.1 GCA_937915725.1 uncultured Selenomonadales bacterium | reverse complement strand
TTTAAATGAGCGCGTGGAAATTATGAAACGCCACTTTGAAAAATTAATCGAGTGCAAGGGCGAAAATGTGGCAATTCGAGAAATGCGGGCGCACGCCGCGTGGTATACTAAAGGCTTGAAAGGCGGCGCAGAACTTAGAAAAAATTTCAACTGCGCTGAAAATGTTCCTGACTTTGAAAAAATTTTTAATAAAATAAATTCTTAGGCGGCGGGGATTTTCCCTGTTGCTTATTTTTTTGGTATAATTGAAAAAAATTTTGGAGGCGGCAAGATGAAAATTTTGGTTACGAATGATGACGGAATAGACGGCGCGGGAATTTGGGCAATGGCGCGGGCGTTGCACGAAACAAATTTTGAAGTTGTAATAGCCGCTCCAATGCGTCAACAAAGTGGAATGGCGCACGCTTTTACAGTTTGGAAAAAAATTGAGTACCGGCGCGTTGAAAATGAAATTGAGGCGTGGGCGATTGACGGCACGCCTACCGACTGTGTGAAATTTTATCTTGAGGAATTGGCAAAGGGAGAAAAAATTTCTGCGGTAATTTCCGGGATAAATGACGGCGCAAATTTGGCTACTGATGTTTTATATTCCGGAACTGTCGGCGGCGCGTTGGAAGGTTTTCTGCACGATATGCCCGCGCTTGCAGTTTCTCGTGAAAGATTTTCCAAAATTTCTTTTTACGAAGTTGCAAAAGTTGCAGTTCAATATTTTTCTGAAAAAATTCACAGCGGCGAAATTTTCTTTGACAATATCAACTTTCCAAAAAACTTTCGCGCAGGCGTACCGGAATTTAAATCTGCGCGACTGGGCAAGCGTGATTATAAAAATGCGTTCATTTGCAGTACCGAAGGCGGGAAAAATTTTTTTGAGATACGTGGCGAAATTTACGATATTGATAAGGGCGAAGGTACAGATATTTTTGCAGTTGAAAACGGTTATGTTTCAGTTACGCCTTTGCACTTCGATATTACTCACCATAAAAAAATTTAATGGAGGGATTTTTTCCATGAAAGCTAAAAAAATTTTACAAGGTTTAATAGCTACGGGATTTTTGGCTTGTACTTTAACATTTTCGCCACAGGCTGACAATTTTACTCAAATGCCTGTAGCTTATGCTGAAGCGGAGGTTATTGATGAATCTGATTATCCGGATGATATTCCCATTGCTCGTTCTGATGACGTTTCAAAATATGTTCCGCCAATGATGTATTTGCCAATGCCTGATAAATATATTCGTATGTACGACGAGGCTATTAAAAAAAGTCCAAAAGATGCTACGCTTTATTGTTCACGTGGAATTTATCTTAGTTGCCAAAACAAATATAAGGAAGCTATTGCTGATTTTACAACGGCAATTCGTTTAGAGCCCAAATTTATTTATGCGTACTGTAGGCGTGCAAATACTTACAGATTGATGGAAGATTATAAAAAAGCCATCAAAGATTATACAAGGGCTATTGAAAGTAGTACAGATAGTACTACTTCAAGCTCTTCTTTTGAAGCTTATAGAATGCGCGGCTTGATTTATGAGAAAATGGGAAATTATGATAACGCACTAAAAAATTACGAAGAAGCCATTGAAATTTTCCCGGATGAGCCTGTATTTTGGGAAAATCGAGCTGATATTTATATGGAGCGTAAGCAATATGATAAAGCTATTGCGGATTGTACAAAGTGGATTGAAATGGATCCCGAAGATGATGACGCTTACAGTAACCGCGCCGCCGCTTATTTTATGAAAAATAATTTTGAAAGTGCAATTTTAGATTTAAATAAAGCTATTGAACTTAATCCCGAAGGCTTTCACACCGGTTCATATTATTTTGCACGCGGACTTTGTTACGCAATGTTGGGCGAAAAAATAAAAGCTATTGCAAGTTTTGCTAAGGCTAATCAACTCGGTTACAAATAATAAAGCGAGAGGATTTTATTTTGAACAAGAAAAATTTTTTTAATGCAATAGCGGCTTTACTTATTGGCGGGAATTTTTTAATTGCGCCGGTTGCAAATGCTGAAATCAAAACTTATACCGGCGAAGGCGAATATTTAATGAGCGATTTTGAAACGCCGGAAATTGCCCGCCAACGCGCAAAGGCTCGCGCCGAACAAAACGCACAAGAACAAGCCGGTTTCTTTTTGGAAAGTTATTCACATATGAAAAATTTTGAATTGCTGAATGACGAAATTATTACAATTTCTGCAGGAATTATGAAAATACTTGATATTCAGTATCAGCGAAATTTGCTGGAAGGAGATCAGGGCGTTATAATTCACGTTACTTTAAAAGCTGAAATTGATTCTGACAATATGGATAAATGGCTTAACAAAAGTATTGAGGAACGCCGCAAAATTAACGCGCAACTTGAAGATTTACGCCGTGCAAACGCCGAACAAGAAAATGTCATTGCGGATTTAAAATCAAAATTAGCCGCCGGAGTTTCTCCTAAACAAAAAGAAGTTATCATACAAGATTTTCAACAGCAGGATAAAATTTTTATATTCAATTACAAACTTGAGGAAGGGTGGAAATTTTATTCAGACGAAAATTATCAAGATGCGGTACAATCTTTCACTGAAGCAATAAACTCCAACCCGCGCAATGCCGACGGTTATTTTGGCAGAGGCACGGCTTACAATGAACTTCATGAAAATCAAAAAGCCCTTGAAGATTTTGATAAATCAATAGAAATTGCGCCGAATTTTTACACCTACAACAACCGCGCCAAAGTTCACTATGAATTAAAAAATTATTCTGAGGCGTTGGAAGATTTTAATAAGGCGTTGCAAGTCAATCCGCAAGATTTCACGGCGTACATTAATCGCGGAAAAATTTCTTTCGCCCTGCGCAGATTTGATTCCGGTATGGAAGATTTTGATAAAGCCGTTGAACTTCAGCCAAATAATTTTTTACCGTACGTGCAACGCGCCGCCGCTTTTTACGCGCTCGGCAAAATGGATTCTGCACTGAAAGATTTAAATCAATCAATTAAACTTAATCCCCAAAATTATGAGGCGTATTCTTACCGCGCCGAAGTTTA
Organism: uncultured Selenomonadales bacterium; assembly: GCA_937915725.1. Classification (GTDB taxonomy): domain Bacteria; phylum Bacillota; class Negativicutes; order Selenomonadales; family Selenomonadaceae; genus Quinella. The sequence goes on along the minus strand of CALGGV010000189.1, from coordinate 3,034 downwards.
CAGCGAATTGAAAAATTATAAATCTGCGCTACAGGATTTTAACAAGGCGATTGAATTAAATCCAAATGACGGCGAAACTTTTTATTTGCGCGGTAAATGTTATGAAAATTTGGGCAATACTAAAAATGCTCGCGCAGATTTCGCCACGGCTAAAAAATTAGGATTCCAGCCGGAATAAAAGGAGGCTTTTATTTTGGCAAAATTTAAAGAATTAATGGATGAGGCAAAAAAATTTTTCGACGCCGAAGATTATAATACCGCCGAAATTATCTACACAGAGGCAATAGAATTAAATCCCAAAAGTGATGAGGCGTATTACCGGCGCGGGCGTAGTTTTTCAGAATTAGAAAATTATGATAGTGCCGCTGTAGATTATTCTAAAGTTATTGAATTAAATCCTAATTATAAAAATGCTTATTGGTATCGTGCGTTCGCTTACAAAAATTTAAAAATGTATGAAAAAGCGGTTGAAGATTTTACTAAATATATTCAATTAAATACAAATTATGAATGGACATATTATCAACGTGCGTACATTTATTTAAAATTGAAACAATATGACGCGGCAATTTTGGACAGTACTAAGGCTATTAGAATAGATTCTAATGAGGCGTCATTTTATAATCAGCGTGGTTGGATATATTGTAAAACAGAAAATTACAAAAGAGCCCTTCCGGATTGTAACAAGGCTATTGAACTCAATTCAAGTTATACGGCTGCTTATGATAGTCGCGGCTGGGTTTATTTTGGCTTGAAAAATTACGAAAGTGCTATTGCAGATTTTTCAAAGGCTCTTGAACTTGATTCTAAACACAGAATTTCTTACTACGGGCGCGGCAAATGTTATGAGGCGTTGGGCGAAACAGAAAAAGCTCGCGCAGATTTTGCAACAGCTGAAAAATTAGGATTTACTGAAGAAGACCTTGATTAATTATAAAAATAAAAAAAAGCGGCGAATAAATCTTGCCGCTTTTCTATTTCAAAAAAATTAAAATTTTTTACAAAAGATTTTTGCTGTAATATTCTCGTTCGTAATGATAATCTTCAATGGTATTTTCGCCGCGCTCCAACGCAATTAAACCCGTGCGAATGATTTCCAAAATACCGTAAGGCGCAAGCAGGCGCGTAAATGCTGTAACTTTTTCATCGCCGCCGGTAATTTCAAAAATTAAATTTGTAGGTTGAACGTCTACAACGTGGGCGCGGAAAAGTTCAGCCATTTTCAAAACGTCTAAGCGCGTTGTATCGTCCGCCTTAACTTTTATCATTGTCATACCGCGTGTAACTGCGTTTGCAGAATCCAAGCGTTGTACTGCGCGAACTATTGGCATTTTTTCAAGTTGCTTTATCATTTGTTCGATTAAATTTGCGTCCCCATGAACAACAACAGTAATTCTGGAAAATTCCGGCGATTGAGTTACACCAACTGAAAGACTGTCAATGTTAAATTCCCGGCGGCTAAACATACTCGCCACACGAACTAAAACGCCCGGTTGATTTTCTACGTAAACTGATAAAACGTGTTTCATAAAAATATCCCTTCAATCAATAAAAAAATTATGATATTCTAGTAAAAATTTATTTTTCACTTAAAGTTTTTTCTCTATCTTCGCGCAAAAATTCTTGTCCAAAAAACGCCGCGTCCAAAATCGTAACTTCAGCTGTAGTCATTCCTGAAGTATTCATTGACAACAAATGCCCCTGCGCGTCACAAATTATTTCTTCAAATAAAACTCTTGTTGCACGTTGTTTTGATTCTCTAACTGATTTTGTATGAATCAGCGGCACGATTATATATTTACAGCCGGATTTTTTCGCCGCGTCAACATATTCTTTTACGCTGTAGGAAAAATCAGCGGCTTTTTTTATTTCCTCAAAATTCGGCTCGGCAAATGTAACGTTCGTAAATCTTGACAAATAACCGTCGCGCAGAATTGCCTTGATATATTTTTCATTAACAGGCGTAAAACTTTTTTGAACGATTTTTATCGGCGCAATGTAAATCGGCGTTTCGATTTTATTTTGAAAATCAAAATTCAATTCTGCGTCATAAAAATTTCTCAACGCGCTGTCTAAATAAAGTGCGATAGAATGGCTGTATTGAGTGGAAGATTCAACTTGCTGATACTTTACAACTTCGCCAAAATGTGCATAACCAAAAATTTTTAAAGAAACGTCTATAGGGTCGCTGTCCATTACAATTCTAGTTAAATTAATTTTGTCTTGATAAAAATCTGCAAATGCTTTATTGCCAACGGCGGGCGCGCCAAATGTTATAACTTTAATTTTGCTCATATCTGCGCCGGCGTCAACTAATCTTGCCGCTATCATCATTGAAATTGCGCCGCCTAAACTGTGTCCCGTGATATAAATTTTTTCGTTCGGGTGATTTTTTATGTATTCAACCAGAAAATCTAAAATCCCTTCAGAAAGTGCGGCGTCGGCGTAGTCACGAAATCCGCGGTGCACTAAAATTTTTTCGTCAGAATCTTTGAACGGCACGGGCTTTATTTTTACGTCAATACCAACATCTTTTAAATCTTCAGTTCCAGTTACAAAAAAAACTCTCGTAATATTTCCGGCGGCGTCCTCGTAATTCATAAAGTGCATTTTGACTTGTATTTTTTCAGAGGGACTTTCAAAAACATTTACTTTCCAGCCGCGCACTTCAAAAAATCTTTTTGCTAAATCGCCACTTTCATAATTATAAGCCGCCGTTGAACTTAGCGCGCAAATTAATTGCTCGGTTTCCTTGTCGAAGTCTGCCGCGCTTGCACTTCCAAAATTTAAAATTATCGCCAGCAGAATAAAAATTTTCTTCATTTTGAAAGGCTCCTTTCTTAAAATTTTTTTAGTTTAAAAATAAAGTAGTTGGCGCACCTTTGACGCAACAAAGAAAAGTATATTTAAAATAAAAAAACTAATTTGTAAATAAATTCTAGAATATGTTTACAAATGAAAGATTAAAAGGCGCGTTATACGCCCGCCGCACTTCGTTTTTGCTTGGGACTTTAAATTGCGGTAACGTGAGAAA
>CALGGV010000188.1 GCA_937915725.1 uncultured Selenomonadales bacterium | reverse complement strand
AAACTTTGTGGTTAGTCAACTTGCCGCGCCGGTAGTCGTCGTTGTCCATTGCCGGTAAATCGTCATGAATCAAAGAATAGGTATGAATCATTTCTATTGCGCTTGCCGCCGTCAAAAATTTTTCGCCGTTGACTTTGACAGCGTCAGCCGCCGCCATTAAAAGAATTGGGCGAAGTCTTTTGCCGCCGCTCATCAAGCTGTATTCCATTGCGCTAAAAAGTTTTTCTTCAAGTGCGGGATTTTTTTTGAGTTCGATTAACAAATTTTTTTCAACAAGTGCGGCGCGGTTTTTCCAAAAATCCATAAACATAAAATCAAACTTCCTAACAAAAAAACCGGACGTGGCGTCCGGCTAAAAAATTTCAACTTCATAAAAATTAGCGGGCAAGATTTAATTCCCAAAATCCCTAGTCTTTAGTCTTTGTTCCTTAGCCCCTAATTAGCTATTGCGTCGAGAACGCCGTTGACGAAACGCCCAGAATCGTCCGTGCCGTACTTTTTCGCAAGTTTCACTGCCTCATTTATTGCTACGCCTACAGGAATTTTTTCTTCGGCGAATTTCAATTCATACACGGCTAACCGCAAAATATTTCTGTCTGCCGATGCCAATCTTGAAAGCGTCCAATTCTTTTTCAGATGCGATTTTATAATTTCGTCAATTTCTTCAAGGTGCGCGCTTACATTTTTTACCGTGTCTCTGATGTAAAGCAGATTTTCTTTATTCAAATTGTCATTTTCATTAAATTCTTCTGCAGCATCTATCGCAGTACCTATTGCAAGCCCTTCGTAAATTTCGTGCTCGTCAATTTCTCCGTTATTAAAATCCAACTGAAACAAAGCCCTAAAAGCTGTTTCGCGTGCAAGTGTACGACTCATTTTTTTCAACTCTCTAGTTAAAATATTTCCAATATCTGAAACGTTCCGGAACAGAATTTTCAATCGCCTTTAGCGTTTTATCTACCAAATCGTCGCCTTCCTCAAAACGTGAGCCGATATACAAGCCAATTATCCCGCAGAAAAAAGCAAACAAGGTATTAAAAAAGCCGAATGCTAAAATTGCCACGCCAATTATTATACCGGTTATAAAACCAACTTTGCGCATTGGATAGCTATTGAACATTTGCTTTATAAGTGATTTTACTTCTCCCCACAGCATTTTTTTTCACCGCCTATCTTACTCGACGTTTCTTTTGTTCAGGCAAATTTGGATTTATTTGCGTAACTCTTATATCAAAAAGCGCGTCTCTTATATCAAGCAAATTTTTTAATTCTTCCTTGATAGCGTCGCGCAAATTCGCACCAAGTACCGGCGCGGAATAATTTTGCAAAATTATCAAATTCAATTTAATCTGCAACGGATTATTAAAATTTGGCGCGTCAATAATCACGTTATTAATTTCGTGAACGCCCTCAATATGCGTTTTTTCGACAATTCGCCGAATTATATCTGTTTCAACATGAACGGTACCAAAATCAGTTTCACGCAAAAGAAATTCATCGCTTGCCCGCGCCGTCCTAAAAGTGCCCTTTTTAAAAGTAGTTCCAAACAAATTTTTTATTCTGTTTAACATTTTTACACCTAAACAACGCGCCTTTCACGCTCAATCACTGCATGAGTAACTTCAGTAATTCTAATTTCAACAGGTACATCTGAAATTTCTAACGCCACTTGCAACGCCTTATTAACCGCCGTTTTGACTTCTGCGCTAACTTCAGGAGCAGAATAACTTTGACTTAATACCATTGAAAGTTGAACTTTTACGGGGACATTTCCGCCTTGATTTTGAACTTTTGCCTCAACTTGTCTTACGCCCGCTACTGATAAAGCCGCTCTTTCAACAACGCTAACTATCGCAGGGATTGTAACTGCAACTTCTTTGACAGTTCCTTTTTCAAGTTCAACATCGCCGCTCAAATTTACAACGGTTGCTTTTTTGCTTGAAGAAAGTGACATACTTAAAAGGCAAAGGCTAGCCAAAAACATTACCGCAATAACAATTAAAGTTTCCTGCCTAGACAGAATCCAGTTTAATTCATCTTGCCAAACTTGCGTTTGAAAGAAGTGCAGGCAAACGCCCGCACTTACAATCAACGCTGCCATGACGGCGAGAACGTACAAAAGCAACAACAGGCGACTTATTATGCCCATAAACTTTCACACCTCCCGCCTTAAAAATTGCCTTTGAAATTTTAAAATCTTAGTGAACGCGAACTTCTTCAACTGTGGCTTCGTTTTCTTCAGGGAAATTGACGCCTTGAACGTGAACATTAACTTCAACGACTGAAAGTCCCGTCATATTTTCAATAGCGCGTTTAATATTTTCTTGTGCAGCAAGTGCAACATCCGGAATACGTACGCCGTATTTTACGATAATGTACAAATCGATAGCCGCTTCACGTTCGCCAACTTCAACTTTTACGCCTTTTGAAAAATTCTTGCGTCCGAGCATTTCGGCAATACCGCCAACTAAGCCGCCGCTCATTCCGGCAATACCGTCAATTTCGGTTGCCGCCAAGCCTGCGATAATGCTAACTACTTCATCAGCAATTTTAATTGAGCCAAGTCCGGTTTCATTTTTTACCAAATCTTTTTCTTCTGCCATTAGGAAAAACCTCCTCGAAAAACTTTAATCAAAGTTACCTGTTTAGATATTCGCTACAGTAAAAATTTTCCCTGCAACTTTCAAAAAAATTTCACATTTCTACCTGTCAAAAAATTTGACTTGCCGCGCCGCGTGGTTTATAATCTTTTTTAAATTGATGGAGGGCATCAAATGGATACAAATACAGAAAATATTTGCGAAACTGAAAAATCTGACGAATACAGCAAGTACGATTCTTTGACTGATGAAGAACTTATTACCGAAATAAAAGAAAAAATGGACACTTCAGCATTAGATTATTTAATTCATCGGTACAGAAGTTTTGTTAGGGCAAAGGCGCGCTCGTATTTTCTTATTGGCGCGGATCGTGAAGATATTATTCAAGAAGGCATGATTGGTTTTTATAAAGCGGTTAGGGATTTTAAAAGCGATAAACTTTCATCTTTCCACGCCTTCGCCGAATTGTGCGTTACGCGGCAAATTATCACTGCGATTAAAACTGCTACTCGTCAAAAACATATCCCGCTTAATTCTTACGTCTCGTTGAATAAACCAATTTATGATGAAGATTCTGACAGGACACTTTTGGACGTAATTTCCGGCGTCAAAGTTGCAGACCCCGAAGAATTGGTGATTAGCCGTGAAGAATTTTTGGCGATTGAAAAGAAAATGGAAGAAATTCTTAGCGATTTAGAATGGCAAGTTTTAATGGCGTACCTTGACGGCAAGTCTTATCAAGAAATTGCTGAAAGTTTAAATCGCCACGTTAAATCAATCGATAACGCACTTCAAAGAGTCAAACGAAAACTTGAAAGGTACGTGGCAAGCCGCACAGAGGCTATTGATATTGGAACGGTTTATCGCGGGCTTTCAACTATCGACAGGCACTTGAAAAATTCTTCAGTAAAACGTTCTTCAATTTTAGATTGAAAATTTCCTTCCAAAATTTAAGGGAGGATTTTTTTATTTTTTTAATTAATAATTTTTTATTTATGTTATGTACTTTCTTTGTCCGAGCCACAAAGAAGAGCAACGCTCCTGCTCGTCGCCTTGCAACCAAAGAAAAGGCGTCGCCCTGCGCGGTTGCGTAGCATGCGCGGTGTGGCGCGCTCTTTAGCGGCGTGCTCTCTAAAGCGTTTTTCGCGTCAAACAAAAAGTAATTTGCAGGTTCCAGCCGCGTTTTCTCACTTTACCGCAATTTAAAGTCACAAGCAAAAACGGAGTGCGGCGAGCTTTTTTACTTTTCTTAATCAATAATTCTTATTTATAAATGTATTTTCTTTCTTTAGGGGAAATAAGCGCAACGCACGCCTTGCAATCAAAGAAAGAATCTTCCGCCCTGCAGGCAAAAACGAAGTGCGGCGGGCTTTTTTACTTTTGTTATTTAGCATTAAAATTTATTTTTCCAGTGATTTTGAAGAAATTTTTTTATTTCAGCCTCTTTGCCATTTTCAGTTGGAAAATAATATTTTTTATCCTTGAAAGAATCCGGCAAATATTGTTGATTGACAAAATGATTTTCAAAGTCATGCGGGTACTTATAACCTTTGCCGTTGCTAAAAAATTTTGCGCCCTTATAACTTGTATCGCGCAAATGTGCCGGAACTTCATCAGCGTTGGGATTATTTTTAATATCAGAAAGTGCCGCGTCAATCGCCAAATACGCCGCGTTACTTTTCGGCGCGCCCGCAATGTACGTTACAGCTTGGGCTAAAATAATTCTTGCCTCCGGCATTCCTACGAATTGCACAGCTTGAGCCGCCGCGTTAGCCAAAATTAAAGCTTGCGGGTCGGCGTTGCCTACGTCTTCAGCCGCGCAAATTACAATTCGCCGCGCTATGAATTTTAAATCTTCGCCGCCGTCAATCATCTTTGCCAAATAAAAAATCGCCGCGTCCGCGTCACTGCCGCGCATACTTTTTATAAACGCGCTTGCCGTGTCGTAGTGATTATCGCCGCCCTTATCGTAACGCCTAACTTTTTCGCCCAAAATTTCGCGCAGATTTTCAACTGTCACGCCGCCTTCAAAAATAAGTTGCTCCAAAATATTCAGTGCAATTCTTGCATCGCCGTCAGCAAAATCTGAAATTATTTCAATAGCTTTATCTTCAAACGCCAAATTTTTTTCAAGATTAATGGCGCGTTGGAGAATTTTTTTTATATTTTCGGCAGAAAGTTTTTTCAGCTGAACAATTTTAACGCGGCTTAAAAGTGCGGGATTGACTTCAAAGAAAGGATTTTCAGTAGTTGCGCCGATTAAAATTAATCTGCCGTCCTCAACGTACGGTAACAGAAAATCTTGTTGACTTTTATTAAAGCGGTGAATTTCGTCAATAAATAAAATTGTCTGTCGCCCATAAAAATTTTTCTGATCTTCAGCAGATTTTATAATTTCGCGCAGGTCTTTAATTCCGGCTAGAGCCGCGTTAATTTTGACGAAATTGCTTTTAGTGGTATTGGCGATGATTTTTGCAAGGGTAGTTTTACCCGTGCCGGGCGCGCCGTAAAAAATCATTGAAAAAATTCTGCCGTCGTCAATCATTTTGCTTAGACTGTTTAAAATTTTTTCCTGCCCTACAAAATCTTTCAAAGTTTGCGGGCGTAATTTTTCTGCTAACGGCTGAAAACTTTTATCTTGTATCGTTTCAAACAAATTCATAAAAATTCCTCAAAAAATAATTCTGTCAACCATAAAAAAT
>CALGGV010000187.1 GCA_937915725.1 uncultured Selenomonadales bacterium | reverse complement strand
TTGTTTTAATTTTAAAAAGTAAGATTCAACGATTAAACGTAAATTTGCATTAGAATTAATTTTGCGCTGAATATTTTTGCCTTCTTCAAAGATTTTGTACAAAGTTTTTTCAGGAATTTTAATTTTTGCAAGACGGGATTTTAAATCCGGATTGTAAAGTTCAGCCTGTTCAATTAAAAGGACGTCGCGCAGAATTTTTTGAATGTGCGTTACAAAATCTGAAAAATTTTCTTTGGATCCGTCAGAAAAAGTTTTGCCCTTGTTAAAAATATCCTCGATTGAAATTTTTTTAGCCAAAAGATTTTCCAAAAAATTCAAGGCGTCTTCTCTAATTTCAAAGCCGCCGGATTCTTCCAATTTTAAGGCGCGCCCAAGACTTCCTTCAGAAATTAGCGAAACCATTTGCGCCCTTTCAGAATCAACGCCGCGTAATTTTAAAGCGTTTGCAATTTCATTGGCAGAAATTTTTTCAAAGTTTATAACGCCGCAACGTGAACGTATCGTCATTAAAAGTCCTGCGCGATTAGCCGTAACTAAAATGAAAATCGTTTGCCCCGTCGGTTCTTCCAAAGTTTTTAAAAGGCAATTCGCCGCCGCTTTATTCATAAATTCTGCGCCGTCGATAATGACAACTCTGCAATTAGAATGATTAGGTTGCAGTGAAACTTGACTTTGCAGGGAGCGAATTTGTCCAATTTTAATATTTGGCGCAGATTTAGATTCTTCCGGTTCAATCACGTAAAAATCAGGGTGGTTGCCTGCCGCCAAAATTTTACAACTTGCACAAACGCCGCAAGCCTCGCCTTTTTTGGGATTTTCGCACAATAAAGCCGCCGCGCAATTTTCAGCAATTTTACGTTTGCCAATTCCGTAAATTCCGGCGAAAATTACTGCGTGCGGAAATTTTTTTTCGTTTAAAATTTTTTTCAAATGTTCGATACGCGGCGCGTTACCGAAAATATTTTTCCAGCTGAAATTTTTCATCACATATACAGGTCTACAAGCATACCGCGTATAGCGTCATGACTTGCGATAATGTCAAGTTTATCAGATTGTCCGAGTCGAATTTTTTCAGCCATTTCTTCCAATTTGCGGTCGATTTTTCTAACTGTGGTATAAACTCTTTGACGCCCCATTCTGTCCCAGCCGGCTTGCGCGTTGAGTTCGTACATATTGCTGACAGCCGCGCCGATAAAATTTTTAATCATTGTGCGATATTCGCGCAGTTCTTCATAAGTTGGAGTGCGGCTAAGTTTGCCCGCCTGCTCGTCAATTTTTTTGAGCAGAGCCTCCATTTCTTCGTGTGTTACGCCTTCAGTTTGCTGATCAAAAAGTTCCTCTGCAAAAGTTGTATCTTTTTCTTGGACGCGCCCGCTACTTTCGTGAATAATTTCAAAGGGCGAAGTTGGCGTTGTCATTGTTCCAATTTTTACTGGCATTTTAAATCACTCTCTTTCAATATGGAAATTATAAAGCCGCAGGAAAAAATCTGCAACAAAAATATTGACGCCGAAAATAAATAATTATACAATCGAAAAAATTTTGGGAGTTGATAAAATGAAAATAACCATTGGCAGTGATCATGGCGCGGTTGAATTGAAGGACGCGGTAAAAAAAGTTTTGGCAGAATTTGACGTTGAAATTAATGACGTTGGAACATTTGGCAACGCGGCTGTAGATTATCCAGACATTGCAGAAAAAGTTTGTGCTGAAGTTGTAAGCGGCAATTCTGAACGCGGGATTGTACTTTGCGGGACGGGAATTGGAATTTCAATAGCCGCCAATAAAATTAAAGGTATTCGCTGTGCACTTTGCAACGACGTTTTTTCGGCGAAAATGAGCCGTGAACATAACAATGCAAATGTTTTGGCAATGGGCGGGCGTGTTTTAGGTTTTGGACCTGCAGGCGAAATTGTACGTGCGTGGTTGACTACTGATTTTTCCGGCGATGAACGCCATAACCGCCGAATTGCAAAAATTTTCGCACTTGAAAATAATTAAAAATAAAAAAAGGCGCGCACGGACGCGCGCCGCACTTCAGCACAGGATGTGCCAAATTTTTTGAAAAAAAATTGAACCGCCCGCCGCACTCCGTTTTTGCTTGTGACTTTAAGACTAAGAAAACGTGAGTAAACGCGGAGGTTACTTTAAATTTCTGAAATGTTAAACGCGAAAAACGCAGGCGGGCGAATGTTTTTCTTTGCTAGGCGTTTCTTTTTGCGCCAAAAAGAAATGCCGACTTGTTAAAATTAAAAAAATTTTTTTTACTCTAAAACTTCGTCCAAAATTTTTGTAACTTCGTCAACTTGTTCATTGGTGATAATCAACGGCGGGATAAATCTTAAAACAGTTCCAACTGTACAGTTAATAATTGCGCCGCGTTTCATACATTCGTTGACAATTTCGACGCCGGATTTTTTGGAATTGGAAAGTTGCGCGCCCAAAATTAAACCTTCGCCGCGCACTTCGGAAATTTGGTCGGGATATTTTTGTTGCAGTTCAATCAATTTTTCTTTGAAATATTTTCCGACTTCCTCAACGTGCGCCAAAAATTTTTCATTCGGTACAGTGTCAAGTACAACATTTGCCGCCGCGCAAGCTAAAGGATTTCCGCCAAAAGTTGTACCGTGATCCCCCGCGTGGAAAGCCTGCGCGACTTTTTCAGTGCAGATAAACGCGCCTATTGGAACGCCGCCCGCTAATCCTTTTGCAAGCGTTACAATGTCCGGTTTAATCCCGTACTTTTCATAGGCGAAAAATTTTCCACTGCGCCCAATTCCCGCTTGAATTTCATCTAAAATTAAAAGTGCGCCGTGTTTATCGCAAAGTTCACGAACTTTTTGCAAATAATTATCTTTCGGAGGATAAACGCCGCCTTCACCTTGAATTGTTTCAAGCATAACCGCGCAGGTTTTATCAGAAATTTTTTCCTCAAGTTCAGAAATATCGTTGTAGTGTACGTAGTCAAAACCGCCGGGCAACGGTTCAAAGCCTTTG
>CALGGV010000186.1 GCA_937915725.1 uncultured Selenomonadales bacterium | reverse complement strand
CTTTCCGGCGAATACGATAAAGCCTCCGCCTTGCAAATTGAAATTTACCGCAAAGTTGAAGAATTAAAATCCCTTTATGACGCTTACGAAAAAAATATTATTTAGGCAGTAGGCAAGAGGCAGTAGGCAATAGAAAAAAGCCGCTCCGGTTCGAGCGGTTTTTTTATTTTTATAAATTTCATTTTATTAAGCAAAAATCTTTGTTCACAAGATTAATTAACGCGCTTCTTTCCGGCGAATACGATAAAGCCTCCGCCTTGCAAATTGAAATTTACCGCAAAGTTGAAGAATTAAAATCCCTTTATGACGCTTACGAAAAAAATATTATTTAGGCAGTAGGCAAGAGGCAGTAGGCAATAGAAAAAAGCCGCTCCGGTTCGAGCGGTTTTTTATTTTTATAAATTTCGTTTAACTAAAATTTCAGCAACAATTCCATCAACCGGTTCAGGCGGTACTTGCATTGAAGTAGGCAAAAATTTTCGCCAGCCGCGCGGAGGATTTTTTTTCCAATATTCCCGCCGCGCTTGTTCAGTTGTATGTTTTTCGTCAACTATTTTTACCGGCAAATTTAAGCCGCGCAAAATTTTTTCTGCGTTTTTGTGAGTTGTACCGTCTCCCAAAATTGCAAGCGTCAAATTGTACTGCGCGAGAAGATTTTTTAAAATAATTTCAAATTCGGCAGTTTCGATAACCTTTTCAAACAAAATTTCGCCGCCGGAATTTAAAACAGCCACGCCGCATTTATCCCGCCCGGGATCTATTCCAACAATGCACATTACTTTTTGCCTTTCTTGAAAAATTTTATATTCAAGCGCAATGGTCCAATAGAATAAATATCTTCACGCGCCCGCGCCGTCAATGAAATTTTCCCCGTTGCTTTTTCAATTTCGCCAAGTAATTCATAAAGTTGCGAACCTTCCATAACTCCAACACTGCCGGTAATTGGGTCGGGCAAAATTCCCGCTGTAACTGCCGCTTTATTTATTTCAGCCAAAAATTCACGTACGATAATTTCGGCGTCGTTTTCAGTTTTAACTTCGTATTCGTGCGAAAAAATATAATCGCCCGCGCTGTAAATTTTTTCATTTGGGTAAAGTGAAAGACTTGTACGAATTGGCTCGCCGCGTACCAAATTTCCGGCGGCTGAAATTCTTACAACTATATCTTTTCGACTGCCGGAAATTGTTTCAACTGCGCGCTGAAATTCCGGCTGATAAATCCAAACTGAACTATCAGTATCATCTCCAAAACTTTCAGCAATATTTCTTGAGGCGGCGTCTGCAAGTTTATTCATATCTTCAGAAACTTCTTCAATACTGCGGTTGCCGGCAATAACCGTGCTTGCCAAAACTTCACCGGCGCGAAAAACTATATCGCCTTCACGAATTGCTATTAAACCTTCACGAAGATTTTTTGTATGTTCCTCAAGTGCGGCATTATCCTTTGAAAGTTTTTCGTTATCAACCGTCAAAGTTACGTTAAATTCGCTAAGTTTTTTATTGTTACTCTCAAGTTCAGAATTTGCATTTGTCAATTCTTGATTTGTGCTTGAAAGTTCTTGATTTGTACTTGAAAGTTGCTGATTAGCGGCAGTCAAATTTGAATTGACGTTTGAAAGATTTTCATTTTGCGAAGTCAATTCCAATTTTTCCATTTCAAGGCGTTCATTGCCTTCGCGCAGGCGTTGGGATTCTTCTTCAAGTTCTTTTTGTTCGTTTTTTAAATTGGAAATTTCATCTCGCGCAGTTCCCAATTCAGCGTCGGCGCGTTCAAATTCCAGTTGTAATTCCATTAATTCTTGTGTAGATTTAGAAAGGGCGGCGCGGGTTGAATTTATCGCCGCGTTTAATTCTTCCATACCAAAAAGCGCGGTACGAACATCTTTTGAAACAAATGCCATTGCGCCGATTGTCAGTGCGGTTATTAAAATTCCGGTAATGATAGTGATAATGATTGAGGTATGACGCGGGCGAAGTCCAAAAATTGAAAGGCGTTTTTTTCCAATTTTGGTACCGAGTTTATCGCCAATAAAAGCTATTGCCCCGCCCGTTACCACCATAACGCCTATCAAAACTACACCGTACATAAAAAAACTCCTTTAAAACTGAAAAACGCCGCCGGAAAAATCCTAAGCGGCGAGAATATTTTCAAAGTTAAGTTGGTCGGAACGACGAGATTTGAACTCACGACCCCTACCACCCCAAGGTAGTGCTCTCCCAAACTGAGCTACGTCCCGAATGCTTGCGTAGTTTATCATAAAAAAATAAAAATTGCAAGCCCTAATTTTAATTTGCTTTTTAAAAATTTCTGACGTATGATTAAAAAAAATCTAGGGGTTGAAATTTTGCATCAATATTTGTTTTTCATTGGCGATTTTCCAATTAGAGCTTACGGCGTGATTTTATCCTGCGCAATAATTTTGGCGGTAGGTGTAGGATATTTTTTTGCGAAAGTGGACAATCGCGGCTACGAAAATTTTGTAATTGATATTGGAATGATAGGCGGCTTTTTCGGCTTGTTAGGAGCGCGCCTTTGGGACGTTTTTTTCTTTGACTGGAATTATTATCAAAATCACTTGACAGAAATTTTGAACGTCTGGCAAGGTGGAATGGCGGTACAAGGCGGAATTATTTTAGGAGTTTTGGCGGGCGGATTGTATGCAAAGTCCAAAAATCTTGACGTGATACATTTGGCGGATATTTTGGCTCCGGCAATAATTTTAGGGCAAGCGTTAGGGCGTTGTGCAAATTTAATGAACGGCGATGCATTCGGCGCACCTACCGGCGGAAATTTTGGAATTATTTACCCTGAAACAACTTTAGCTTTTCGCACTTACGGCGCACAGCCGCTTTTTCCTGCTGAAGTTTGGGAATGTCAACTTGACATTGTAATTTTTGCGCTGTTGCTGATTTTTCGTACAACGAATTATAAGCGCGGACAATGTTTTTGTTTGTACGTGATGTTGTACGCGGTTGCAAGATTTTTGCTGGAAAATTTACGCGGGGATTATTTAGATTTAGCATTTGGGATTTTAAAAAGTGCGCAAATGACGAGCGTTATTGCGTTTGTAATAGCGGCGGGCGCGTTCATTTATTTTGGAAGGAAGGAAAAAAATTTTGGTACAAAAAAATAAAACCGCGCTGATGAAAGCAACGGATTTATTAGCGCGGCAAGAACAGAGTGAAAAAGTTTTGCGGCAAAAATTATTGGCGCGTAAATATGAAAATTCTGAAGTCGAAACAGCCATTGAAAAGCTAAAAAAATATAAATATCTGGACGATGAAGAAAGCTGCGCGAGGCTTTTTGAAAAATTATACGCCGAAGAAAAATTAAGCGTGAAACAAATTTGTATAAAATTGATTCAGCGCGGCTACGATTCAGATTTTGTACAAAAATTAATTCCGGCTGACACTTACGAACACGAATACAACGCCGCCTTGAAAATTGCCACAAAAAAATTTGCAGGTAAAAATTCCGCAGATTTAAAATTCAAGCAAAAAATTTGGCAACATTTAGCGTCGAAAGGTTTTGAATCTGAAATTATTTCAGCCATTGTTGAAGAAATTTTAAACAGCAACGGAAATTAAAATTTCACCCAAATCTTCAGACAAAAAATTTGCCGCCGTCAATTCTGTTAAATCTGCCAAAAAATCTTTGACATTTTCCGGCTCAAGTAAAATATTAATTGTCACGTCAGCCGCGTATTCTGAATTTTCAACGCGGATTTTTTTATTGCGCAAAAAATTTTCAACCTGCGCTAAAAAGGGATATTCAATCGTAACAGAAATTTTTTTAAATGTTGTCATTTGAACGATTTTAGAATTTGAAATTCCAAGCGCGGCAGTATGAGAATAAGCACGAATTAAACCGCCCGCGCCGAGTTTAATCCCGCCAAAATATCTGGTAACAACAACCGCAATATTTGTGAGTTCATTTTTTTTAATTGCGTCAAGAATTGGGTTGCCGGCAGTTCCGCCCGGTTCGCCGTCGTCATTAGATTTTTGTTTATCGCCGTTTTCGCCCAAAATCCACGCCGAACAGTTGTGAGTTGCGTCGAAATATTTTTTCTTAATTTCAGCAACAAATTCTCGCGCAGATTCTTCTGTTTCAACGTGTTTGACGTGCGAAAGGAAAATTGATTTTTTAATTTCGTACTCTGCAGTAAAAATTTCGCCGTCAGAAATGGTTTTAAAATTTTTCACTGTCCAACTTCCTCTCCGGGTACTACCAACATTTCACGTATCGCCGCAATTTCTGTAGCCGTGAATAATCCTGCCGGCGATTCTCGAATTGTAATATCTTTGATAATTTGATTGAGAAATTTTAAATCTGTAAATTTTGCGGGATCTGCCAAATTTCTTACTGCCGAAATTGTTTTTGTCTGCGCGTCAACGTAGTTATGAGTTTTCTTGATTATTTCCAAAAGTAAACCGGCGTATTCAGAATTTAAATCTTTTGGTACGGCAAGCGCGTGAATTTTCGCCTGTTCTTCCAGCGCGTCAGCCTCAAGCTCCAAAAGTTGTTCATAGGTGGAATATTCATAAACTTCAGCTGTTTTCAAACTTTTTATAATGCTGTGATAAAGTTGCCAATTCCTGTCCAGATGATCAATATCCTGTTGATAATCTGCGTACCAATCGCCGAAAATTTGTTGTTGCCGGCGAATTTCTTCAATTTCCGTACGGCTTACCAATTCTTTTTCACTGTACCGAATTTGAATGAACGCCGAAATACAAAAAACTATTACCAAAGTTACACAAAAACAGATAAAAATTTTCTTGTTCGGAAAAAATCTATACAGCGCAATTAGCGCGGCGGCTCCCACAATCAAAACAAAATAAAACATTCAAAATCCCTCATTTAAAAATTTGACAGATTAAAAATTAACGTGTATAATTCGCAAAGTAACGGAGAGGTGTCCGAGCGGTTGAAGGTGACGGTCTTGAAAACCGTTGTACGGAAACGTACCGTGGGTTCGAATCCCACCCTCTCCGCCATTTTTTTGCCTAAATTTTGACTTTGTATATAACTTTACAATCTGAAAATATTCTGCTATACTACGCGCGTAGAGGCTGTCGATTATCGGCTTTCCCCGCGAGGGGAGGTGAGGTCGATGACTAAGTACCAGATTATCAGCTTAGCTATTTCCGGCGCAAGTCTTATCGTCAGCATCATTTCGCTCTTTAAGTAAAGCCTAAAGACGAAAAAAGCCGCTAACTTGCGGCAAAACCTAAAATATATCATAGGGGCAAGTCGAAGGTTCAAATCGACAAGCCTTTTTTGTTTTTCAAAAATCATTTACACTGAAATTATAGCCGCAATTTTTTATTTAGTCAACCTTTACAGTATGAAAATATTCTGTTATACTGCAACCGGACAGTTGGTTGTCGGCTCCCCCCGCGAGGGGAGGTGATAGTCATGACGAAGTACCAGATTGCCGATTTGGCACTCAAAGTTGTACAGGTCGGACTTCTCATCTACGATATCTTCTTCAAATAGAAGATAAAAAATAAGCCGCCTGCCAGCGGTTAAATACCAAGTTTCTATAATTGGGGATAGCCGACGGTTCAAAACCGGCTGTCCTTTTTGTTTTTCAAAAATCATTTACGCTGAAATTATAGCCGCAATTTTTAATTTAGTCAACTGCAAATATTTTTCCATTAAAGCTGAAACTATTTCTGCCTCGGTAAAATTTTATGAAGTGTGCGGCGCGTTGTTCAAAAATTGGAGCACACCACGAAAATTATTGACAACAATATATTTTTAAATATCTGTAACGACTTTCAAATCGCCCGCAGAATGACCACTTCTAGGGGCTGTTGAAAAAAGCCGCAAAAAATCAATCTAACGGGGCTTTTCTTTGAAAAGTACCAATGAGCTTAGAAAGGCGCGCCTACGTGGCTCTCAGACGCATTTATGAGCTTATCTGCATTAAATTTTATTCACGTCAAAAATTATTTTTTCAACACGCTCTAGAAAAAGTATTTAGATAAAATCGAAATATTAACTTCTTCGCCAAAAATTTCCGCGTCAAAATCGTTAAGCTCCCCGTTTAATCCATGGACACCTTCAAGAATTTCAGCAAAAAATTTATTGTAGACACTAGTCAAAATTACGCCAACATCGCAACTGAAAACCTTTTATTGTGCGGGGCGTCAGTTTCTGCCAAAATCTCAACGCTTTCATCTGAATATTTTCTCCACGCCGCCAAAATTTTTTCTGCAAGATCAATTAACTGTTTGCGATTTTCAGATTGAAGGCGAAGTGTTGACATTGGTCATTTGACGCGCCACGCTTTAAGCGCGTTTTGCGAATATAATTTGAGGCAATGCTAAGTTTGTAATAATTGTCAGGCGCAAGTTCCGGCGATTTAATATAATCTGTGCGAAAATTTCTGATAATTTCACCTGAGCGCGGAATGACACAATCCATAATTCTTATATCGAAAAGGTCGCGTTCATTTATGGTATTTTCAATAAGATTTTCTGCCGCGGCGTAGTTTAGCATATTTTCAAGAATAGGCTTTGCAGTTTCCAAAGTTTCGTCAATTTTTTCCGGTAAAAATTCTGACACATGTAACAAGTCAATCAATCTTTTAGCCGCGTAAAATTCATAATTTGCCACCATTACTGTTTTGCAAAATTCAACAGGCGGTTAATTTCAGTGTTAATAGACAATTTTAACGCCGCCTTAATCTTCGTAGCCGTTCGGGTGTTTTTTATGCCACGTCCACGCAGTTTCAATAATTTTTTCGACGTTTGCAAATTGAGGGTTCCATTTCAAAACTTTTCTTGCCTTTTTACTAGAGGCGATTAACTGTGCGGGATCTCCTGTGCGCCGTGCGCCAATTTCAGTTTTGATACTTTGCCCTGTAACTTTTTCGGCGGCTACAATCACTTCTTTCACTGAAAAACCTTGCCCATTGCCAAGATTGAAAATATTACTTTCGCCGCCTTCGCGCAGATAATTTAAAGCCAAAATGTGCGCGTCCGCCAAGTCGATAACGTGAATATAATCGCGCAGGCAAGTTCCATCCGGCGTAGGATAATCATCGCCAAAAATTGTAATGTGATCCCTTTTGCCGAGCGGTACTTGTAAAATCAGTGGAATTAAATGAGTTTCCGGCTTGTGATCTTCCCCAATGGATCCGTCCTCAAGTGCGCCCGCCGCGTTAAAATAACGAAGACTTACAAAGCGCAAGTCATTTGCGCGGCTAACCCATTTCATCATACGTTCCATAATCAATTTTGATTCTCCATAAGGATTAGTTGGCTCGGTTTTATCGTTTTCTTCGATAGGAACTTTTTCCGGTTCGCCGTAAGTTGCCGCCGTCGAACTGAAAACAATTTTATTAACGCCAAATTTCACCATTGACTCAAGCAAAATTTGCATACCGTAAACATTGTTATTGAAATATTTAAGCGGATTTTGAACACTTTCTCCGACCAGTGAATTTGCCGCAAAATGCATTACCGCCTCAATTTTGTTTTCAGTAAAAATTTTTTCCAAAATGTCGTAATTGCGAATATCGCCTTCGTAAAATTTTGCCGCAGAATTAATTGCTTTACGATGTCCCGTCTGCAAGTTGTCAACGATAACAACTTCTTCGCCCTTTGATACAAGCTGATACACGACGTGCGAACCTATATAACCTGCGCCTCCACAAACTAAAATTGCCATTGTTTTGAAACTCCTTTCAGTCAGTTTTTTAAGGGCTAAGGTTTAAGAAAAAAAATCCCTACTCCTTAGCCTTTAATCCTTAAATCTTATGCGTTCCGTCGGAAATATCTGCAACGTAAAAGCTTTGCGCGTAGCCAATTTTTTTAGTATAGCCTTATTTAACAATTTTTTTAAATCCTTTAATCGCCGAATTTTTTACGATGCTAACACTGGATCCGCCAAAACTTGCTCCCGTCATTCTGGAGCTAATACAACCTTCAACCGTCCACGCCAATTCAGCAAGTGTATCAAGTTCAATGCCTATAACGTCATAATCTTCACAAAGTGACATATGCGACGCCTTCATAAGTTTACCAAATTTTTCTAAGTCATTATTTTTAAGCGCGGCGATTGCCTCAAGCGTGCGTTGATTTTCATAGACTGCATGACGCGCACGAAATCTTTCAATAGGATCTGTAATATTTTCTTTCAGAGTGTCAAATTCTTCTTGGAAAAATTCGCCTAAACTTTTCAATTCCGGCTTAAATTTTTGAACTTCCTTTAAAGCGTGTTCATATTGGTTGCGACTTTTGTTGTAAGCTGAAGTTACCAGTGCATGTGGTTTGTTTATATTTGTAATGACAATGGAGCAATCGTCCAGTTTAATTTTACTGTAGCGATATTATAGCGATAGGTAAGGCTTTGAAGTTATCGCTACCTTTTCCCCTCCTCTAAATCGTGCGTGCACCTTTCAGCGCACACGGCTTGCCATCTATCTTTCTTACTTCAAGTGTTTGCGGTACTTTTCAAATCTTTTGTCTAGAGAGTGTTGAAAAAGTCTAAGTTAAAGAGAAATCAAGAAAATAGCCAATGA
>CALGGV010000185.1 GCA_937915725.1 uncultured Selenomonadales bacterium | reverse complement strand
CAACCTTTGCCGCTGTCGTGCGCGTAGCCGGCAATTTTTTTATCTTGTTCGGTAATTCCTTCCACCGCGTCAATCAGCATTAAAACAACGTCCGAACGTTC
The DNA here is from genome assembly GCA_937915725.1 of uncultured Selenomonadales bacterium. Lineage (GTDB taxonomy): Bacteria > Bacillota > Negativicutes > Selenomonadales > Selenomonadaceae > Quinella. The sequence continues at coordinate 6,387 of CALGGV010000185.1, read as the reverse complement.
AATAGATTTTAAAGACCTCATAACGCTGTAATATTCTACAGCCTCTTCAACTTTAGATTTTCGGCGCATTCCGGCTGTATCAATCAGCGTAAATTTTGTACCGTCCTTAAAAAAATGTGTATCGATAGCATCGCGGGTTGTACCGGCAATTTCTGAAACTATAACGCGCTCTTCGCCCAAAAGTTTATTGACAAGTGAAGATTTTCCAACATTCGGACGCCCAATAACAGCAATTTTTATTTCGTCTTCGTCAACAACTTCAGAATCATTTTCCGGAAAATTTTTAACGACTTCATCAAGTAAATCGCCCAAATTCAGCGCGTTGCTTGCCGCAATAGGGATAGGGTCTCCCAGTCCCAAATTGTAAAACTCATAGGCGTCAACCTCAAGTTGTACGCTGTCAATTTTATTTACTGCAACAACAATCGGTTTTTTGGAGCCGCGTAAACTTTTTGCAATATCTTCATCTGCTGAAGTTAAACCTGCGCGACCGTCAACCACAAAAATAATTACGTCAGCCTCATCCATTGCAATATCAGCTTGAGCGCGAATAGCATTAACAATTTGGTTGCCGTTTGAATAAATTTCAATTCCGCCGGTGTCAATCAAAGTAAAATCATGTTCAAGCCAATTTGCATCCATATAAATTCTATCACGTGTAACGCCGGGCATATCGTCAACAATCGACACGCGCTTTTTTCCAATTTGATTGAAAAGCGTAGACTTGCCGACGTTCGGACGCCCGACAATCGCCACAATAGGTTTACTCATTAAATCACCTCAACTTTTTTCTTTTAGAACATTCCAGATATTGTTTAATGTAAAACTATCACTCGATAACTTGCCGAACTCTTTATAAAGATTTTCCTTTTTGAGTTTATCTGTAACAAATTCGGAATTTTTGTTGTAAAAGCTGTAAAAGTCGTAAAATAAACAAGGAGCTACATAAGAAAAATATTCACAGTTAAAAAAATTGCTGAAAATTTTTTCAAGCATTGCCAAAAATTCCTCGCGTTCGTAGTATTCCAAAAAGAAATAATCTTGGTTATCTTTTGAAATTTTAATGGGAACATACATATAACCTTTAGCTGTTTTGTAGGCAGAAATTTTTAGAAACAACGCACCTTTAGCCGCGCCGTCTGTCAAAGTTATTTCGCAAGAATCACGATTTTGGGCGGAGTTGTAAACTTGTACAAGTTGCGGCAACGGATTATTTAAATTTTTATCAAAAAAGAATATAAATTGTCTTTGGAAGGCTCTTGCAATTAATTCAATATTATTATCAAAAAATCTGATATTTTGCAACCGCAATTTATTTTCAAGAATATCCTTTGGTATATTTTCAACTTCTGCAAAGTATTGTTTCTTGTCAAAAACAAGCGGCGGTAATTTAGGTTTTTCATCGTCATCATCATATCTATCATAGCCATGAAATTGAGCAGGGCTCATAAAATCGTACCACGTCACAATTCTTTCACCGGCATCAATGCAAACGCCAAAAGGATCACAACCTTCATTGCCACAATTACAATCGTAAATAAAAATTTGATAGTCATAATCTTTGTCAATTTCTTTTAATTTTGAGTACAAATGACGGGCGGATATAGCCTCATAATCCCCCCTTGAAAATCTTTGAGCGTCGCCCCAAAAATCTTGTCCATTAACAAAAATCTCGGCAACAATGGTTAATTCGCCGTTTTCTCCGCCGTAAGTTCCATAGTGGAGTTTAAATTTAATCGTATCCATAAAAATCACCTGACAAAAAATATACCACTCACTCTAAATTTTTTACCAGTTTCCGGTTGAAATATCCTATCTTTTGGGAAACAAGATTTTTTGTTATTTTTTACATAGTTATTACAGGTTGCATTATAGAAAAGATTATAATCTTTTGCAAGGTTAAATGGAATAATCAAAATTTCCTGCGCGCCGTGAATAATTGTGAGAAATTCTTTGCTTAAAGTGACGGCTAATGACCGCCAAAAGGCTTAAATAATTTTTTTCTTGAAAAAATCCTATCAATATTTTATTATAATCACAACTTAAGAAATAAAAAATTTTAAGGGAGCGAAAGAAAATGACACGACCTACAAAAAAAGCCGCCGAAATGAACGTTAAGGAACTTGCCGCTTACATTGATCAATCAGTTTTGAAACCGGAATTTACAGAGGCGGACATTCGCAAGTACATTCAAGAAGGCGTTGATTTTGGTTGCGCCACAGTTTGCATTAACCCCGCGTCTTTACCAATCGCCGCCGAATTGACGAAAGGCACCGGTACCGGAATTTGTGTAGTTTGCGATTTTCCCTTTGGACTTTCCACCACGCATTCAAAAGTTTTGCAAGCTGAAGAATATTGCAAAAACTACAAGATTCAAGATTTAGATATTGTTGCAAATTATGGCTGGATTCGCTCCGGTAAATGGGAAGACGTTACAGCTGATATTGCGGCGGTTGTCGAAGTTTGCCACAAATACTCCACCAAAGTTAAAGTGATTTTTGAAACGGACGCCTTGACGATTGAAGAAATAAAAAAAGCTTGCGAATGTGCGATTAAGGCGAAGGCTGATTTTGTAAAAACTTCAACCGGCTTTTATACCGGCGGCGAAGTGCACGGCGCAACCCCAGAAATTATTCAAGTTATGCTTGACACTTGCGGCGATAGAATCAAAGTTAAAGGCAGCGGCTGTATTCGTACCCGTGAACATTTCCTGCAGTTAATTGATATGGGAATTGACAGAATGGGAATTGGATACCGCTCAACCCCTGTTGTTCTCGGAGTGAAATAAAATTTTATTTTGAAATTCAAAGGCGGGAAATGAAAAAATTTCCTGCCTTTTTTAGAAAAGATTTAGTAAACATAATTTACTGCAGGGCTTGTAAAAATTCGCCGCCGGTTAAAATTGCTTGAAATTTTGCGGGGAAAATTTTTCTTAAATCGTCAACAGTAACATCGTCCAAAAAAGTTTCAGTGCCGGAACGCAACGCAGTTTTTGGAATTAAAATTTTATCGCAGGGGCGATTATTTTTTTTGAGAGTGTTAAGAATATCGCCGCCGGTTAAAAGTCCTGAAACATTAATTCTTTCGCCGAAAAATTCATTGACAACCGGCAAAATTCGCACGTCAAGATTTTTATTGCGGCGCATTTCTTCTTCAGCCAAATTTTTTAAAACTACTGAAATTGAAGTGCCGCAAATTACATCAATTTTTAAATTTTTCTCTTGCCTTTTGCCTTCTGCCTCTTGCCTTTCAAGAAAAAATTCTTCGATAAAATTGCGCGTCATTCCAATACCGTTTTCAATTTGCGGGAAATCGTCATAATATTTGGCGGGCGGGATTTTCTTACCTGCCAAAAAATAAAATTCATCGCCCAAATATACAAAAGTTTTTCCTGTTTTTGTGCGCGATTGTTTTTGAAATTTTTCAACCTGCGCGATAACTTTTGCCGCGCCTTCCCTGTCAAATTGCGTTAAAGGAAATTTATCACGGCGATATTTCGTAATTCCAACAGGAACAATCGCCAAACTTTGAGCGAAAGGGCGGCGTTTCATAATTTCTGAAATTGTAAAATCCAATTCTGCGCCGTCATTCAAATTTGGGCAAAGTACAATTTGTGTATGATATTCGACGCCGCAATTTTCCAATTTGTCAAGTTGTGTTTGAACTTTTCCTGCAAGTGGCGTTCTTAACATTTTCGCCCTAACTTCAGGATTCATTGAGTGAATTGAAATGTACAGCGGCGACAAGTGAAAATTTTTTATCCTGTCAAAATCAGCGTCGGTTAAATTTGTCAACGTGATAAAATTTCCGTACAAAAAAGAAAGGCGGTAATCGTCATCTTTGATATTTAAAGTTTGGCGCATATTCGGAGCGATCATATCGACGAAACAAAAAACGCAGTGATTTTTACAGGTTTTAATTTTGTCAACGGCAGATTCAAATTCCGCGCCCAATTCCTCGTCAATATCTTTTTCAAAGGCGATAATTTCACGTTCGCCGGTGGAATGTTCAACCAACAATTCAATTTCTTCATCAGCAAATAAAAAACTCCATTCGATTAAATCACGCGGCTTTTTATTGTTGATTTTTAAAATATTATCGCCGACTTGAAGTTCCAATTCTTCAGCAAGCGAATTTTTATAGATTTTTGAAATTTTCATAGTTAAAAAATAAACGGCGCAAATTTTTTCTACGCCGTTGCAAATTCAAAATTAAAAAATATTTTATTCGGCGGCAACTTGAGCCGGTTCATCTGACGCCTCAACAACTTCGTTAAGTGCGTCAACAAGTGCATCAACGTCAATACCATGAGCAACTGCGCCTTCTTCGACAGTTTCAAATTGTGCGACGTGACAGCCAAAACAGCCCATTCCCGCGTACATAAAAACGCCGATTGTATCCGGATATTTTTGAACAACTTCAATTATATTCATATCTTTGGTAATTTTCATAAAAAAACCTCCTAAGCTGTCAAATTATATCACGTCTCAATAAATCGTCAATGAATTTTGACTGAAAAATTTTTCTTGCGTTTGAAGGAATTTTCTGGTATATTTTGGAACAGAAATTATTTAGTTAAGTGTTAGATTTTAGAAGTTACAAAATTTTTTTTACCCAAAAAGGAGTGTGAGCGTTGGAATTCAAACATAAAAGCGTAATGTTAAATGAAGTTATCGACGCACTCCACATTCAGCCGCACGGAATTTATTTAGATTGTACATTGGGCGGCGGCGGGCATTCTTTAAAAATTGGCGAAAATTTGAGTTCGGACGGAATTTTAATTGGAATTGACAGGGACGAAGACGCAATAAGTGCGGCGCGTGAAAAATTATCCGGCTTGAGTTGCAGGGTTGAAATTGTTCACGGCAATTTTTCTGAACTTGATAAAATTCTGGACGATTTACAAATTGAGAAAATTGACGGCGCAATTTTTGATTTAGGCGTTTCTTCACATCAAATTGACACAGCCGAGCGCGGCTTTTCTTATATGAATGACGCGCCGCTTGATATGAGAATGGACAGGACAAAAAATTTTACCGCGTTTGACGTTATCAACAATTACACTGAAGAAAATCTTGTAAAAATTTTCAGCGAATACGGCGAAGAAAGATTTTCAAAGCGAATTGCAAAAAATATTGTCGGGGCGCGAAAAAATTCAGCGATTGAAACTACCGGCGAACTTGTCAAGATTATTGAAAAATCCGTACCGAAAATTTCTGACGGCGGGCATCCTGCAAAAAGAGTTTTTCAAGCCGTGCGAATTGAAGTTAATCACGAATTGGAAATTTTGAGTGGCGCGGTTACGGCGGCAGTTAAACGCCTTAAAATTGGCGGGAAAATTGCGGTTATAACTTTTCATTCATTGGAAGATAGGATTGTTAAAAATACTTTTAAAACCCTCGCGCAGGGTTGCATTTGCCCAAAAAATTTTCCTGTTTGTGTTTGCGGGCATAAGCCAGAAATTAAAATTCTAGGCAAGGCTGAAACTGCCACTGCCGAAGAATTAAATAAAAATTCCCGTGCGAAATCTGCTAAACTCCGCACGGCAGAAAAAATTATTTGAAGGGGGAACATTATGAGGCGTACACCAAAAAACAATCCCGCCCAATCTAATCAAGAAATTCAATCTGCAGAAAAATCTTCACAACTGCGGCTGATAAAATATCGTCCAAAACTTAATCATCTTTTGCGGTCGCGTTGTCGGTTGGCTTTTGTTGTAATTTCAATTTTGGCAATGTTGGTTGTAATTCGCAGTGGAATTAGTGCAAGTCGCGGTTACGCACTTGTTGCAACTCAAAATCATGCACAACAACTTGAAATGGAAAACGAACGCTTGAAAATTGAAATTGCAAAGTTAAAATCGCCCAGCCGAATTAAACAAATTGCGCAAGAAAAATTGGGAATGGACGTACCGGAAAAAATGTACTTTTCTCATGAAAGATAAAAACTAAAAAAACCGTACCTAAAAAATGGTACGGTTTCTTTTTTTGACTAAAAAATATTCCTTAGCCCTTAATCCTTATTCCTTAGCCCTTATTATTGCTCTTTGAGGAATTTTTCTGCGCCGGAATTCATTTTGATAAATCCCATGCCGGCAAGGGCGGTTTTCTTTTCAATAGCCTTCGCTGCAGAATGAGCCGCTACGATTTTATCTTTTCCAGTGAAAATAGCTTTTGTTACATCATAACCGGTTTTATCGTCCATTTTGTCTGTAGCAACGAGAATCGCCATTACGCTGACAGTTGGAACTTCGCCTTCAAATCCTTGATAAATTCCACCGGGTACAACTGTTCTTGTGTAGAAAGGATAATCGATTGTAAGTGCGGTAATTTTGTCTTCGTCAAGCGGGATAATGCGAATTTTTTTGACTGCTGCAACGTCTTGAAT
>CALGGV010000184.1 GCA_937915725.1 uncultured Selenomonadales bacterium | reverse complement strand
GATTCAAGCTGTTCAAAAAATTGTGTAGCTGATTTTAAACTTAAAAAATTTGGGGAGAAATTTTAATGGCTGAAATTTTGGGCGTGAAAGTTGACGCCATAACGATGATTCAAGCTGTTCAAAAAGTTGCTGAACTTGTTGAAAAAAAAATCCCGTCCCTTGTTGCCACTGCAAACGCTGAAATGCTTATGATGGCTAATTCAGATTTTGAACTTCAAAAAATTTTAAATTCGGCGGCAATGGTAGTCCCTGACGGCGCGGGAACAGTTTGGGCGGCGCGTCATTTGGGCTACGATATGCCGGAACGCGTCGCAGGAGTCGATTTAGTTACAAATCTTTTTTCAAAGGGCTACAAATTTTACTTTTTCGGCGCGGCTGAAGGTGTTGCAGAATTAGCGGCTGAAAATGCCCAAAAAAAGTACAGCGCAAAAATTGTCGGTACGCGCAACGGTTTTTTTTCTGCAGATGATGAACCAAAAATTATTTCAGATATTAATAATTCCGGCGCAGATATTTTACTTGTCGGATTGGGAGTACCTAAGCAGGAAAAATGGATTTTTAATAATCTTGAAAAATTAAATGTGGCTGTTAGTATTGGTGTTGGCGGTACTTTTGATGTTTTGGCGGGCAAAGTTAAACGTGCGCCGCGCTTTATGCAACGTGCAAAACTTGAATGGCTTTTCCGCGCTATGTTGCAACCCTCTCGCGCAGGGCGGCTTTTAGCTCTGCCAAAATTTGTTTACAAAGTTGTTAAGTCTAAATCTGATTAATTATAAAATTGGAGTGTGTAAAATTTGAGTATCATTCGTGAAGGTTACTACTTCGCCGGTACTGCGCTGATTATTGCGTTGATTTTGGGCTTTTTTGTAAATTCATACGCGGCGATTTTGCCGGGCGTTTTAGCTTGTTATTGTATTTATTTTTTCAGAAATCCTAAACGTAACATTCCGGCTGATTCTTCGTTGATTGTTTCGCCGGCTGATGGAACTGTTCAAGAAGTTGTACACCTTGACACTGATGATTTTATTCACGCGCCCTGCAACAAAGTAATTATTTTTCTGTCGATTTTTGATGTTCATGTAAACCGCGCGCCCATTGCCGGTGAAATTAAAGTTCAAAAATATATTTGCGGGCGATTCAGACCGGCTTACAAAGACAGCGTAGGCTTTGAAAACGAACGCCACTTAATCGGTATTGAAAATGAAAATCTGCGCGTTACAGTTACTCAAATTGCAGGAATTTTGGCGCGGCGAATTGTCAGTTGGGTAACTTTGGACGACAAATTGGAAAAAGGCGAATTGTACGGTTTAATTCGTTTTGGCTCGTGTACTGAAATTGTTGTGCCGGAAAATGTTGAAGTTTTGGTTAAAAAGGGCGAAAAAGTACGTGGCGGCGAAACTATCATAGGGAAAATTAGGGGCTAAGGATTAAGGACTAGAGTATAAGAAAAAATAACTAGAGCGTGTTGAAAAAATAATTTTGGACGTGAATAAATTTTAATATAGATATAAAAATAAGCTCAAAATTGCGCTTGAGAGCCACGAGAATTGCCCTTTCTAAGCTCAAGGGTACTTTTATATTAAAACAAAAGAAAAGCCCCGTTAAAATTGATTTTTGGCGGCTTTTTTCAACAGCCCCTAGTCTTTAGGCTTTATTCCTTAGTCTCTAAAATTTCGGCGAAGGAGAAATTTTCATTGAAGGCGATGATACCTAATCTTTGTACGGCGGCAAATTTATTTTTTGGAATGTTATCGATTTTGGCAACGTACGAGGGCGATTATTTTTACGGCTCCATTTTTATATTGTTGGCATTGGTGGCGGATGGCTTAGACGGCAGAATAGCGCGGGCGTTAGGCGTAGCATCTGAATTTGGTAAAGAAATGGATTCACTTTGCGATTTAGGCAGTTTTGGAATTGCGCCGGCGTTTTTGGCTTACAGTTTCTGCTTGCACAATTTCGGCTACATTGGCAAGGCGGCAGCGATAATTTTTGCGCTGTGTGGAATGTGGCGGCTTGCACGTTTTAACGTTTCAACCGACATTGTACACGGATATTTTATGGGGCTTGCGATACCGGCGGGCGGTTGCATTGTTGCAACAACTACTTTGCTTTTTACTGCGCTTAATATTCAGCCTGTAAATTTCGGCTTGACTTATCCTATCACAATTATAATCGTAGCTTATCTGATGGTTAGCCACGTGCATTACCCAAATTTTAAAGGCGACGGCGGCGAAAAAATTTTTCTGTTGTCAAAAATTTTTGCAATAGCAATGTTTGCAGCGATTGTTTTTTTCACTAAACAATTTCCAATACAAGGAATTTTGACGGCGATTTTTTCAACCTACGCGGTTTTTGGAATTATAAATTCATTAATTTCTTTAATGAATCGTGGAGTTTAAATTCTTTTGAAATAAAAAATAACCCGCTCAAAAGGCGGGCTTTTTTAATTTTAAAACTGCGCGAAGTTGTCAAACAAAAAAAGCCCTGCATTTCTGCAAGAGCCTTTTTTTCAATGGTAAACACAAAAATTTAATCGTCATTATCGTTGTCATCATCACTATCAGCATCTTCATCTTTATCATCTGCAGGCGGCGGAATAAGTAGAGTTGCGCCACTTGTAACAATAATAGACGCTACCCACAGTGCATTTTTCCAGAATGCCATTTTAAACACCTCCTTAAAAAATTTGAGAAATTATAAAAAAAAAAACGATTTGTCAAGCTAATTTTAAAAAAATTTTTTCGTTACAGTAATTACACTACAAATACAGGAAGA
>CALGGV010000183.1 GCA_937915725.1 uncultured Selenomonadales bacterium | reverse complement strand
TTTGCCGCGTAATTGTTCAATAACTTAGTTTTTTAAATATGAACTGCGACGAAAAAATATTTCTGCCGCGGACAAGTCCATTTTTATTTTGCAAATTCAATGCAATTATTCAGCAACTTCTTCAACTTTAACCAAGTGTTTTACCTTAAAAATCTGTCCACGAATTGTCGGATCGTCAGGTAAAATTTTGAAAGAATTGATCTTGCGAAGACCTAACGCTTTTACAGTTTTACGCTGTGTTTCAGGATAACCGATAAGACTTCTGGTTAAAGTAATTTTTAATTTAGCCATAATCCAGTCCTCCTAAACAAACAATTCTTTAACAGTTTTGCCGCGCAATGCTGCAACATTTTCTGCGCGTTTTAACATTTTAAGACCTTCCAAAGTTGCACGTACCATGTTATTTGGATTTGAAGAGCCGAGCGATTTTGTAAGAATATCATGAACGCCTGCAAGTTCCAATACCGCACGCGCAGGACCGCCCGCAATGACGCCGGTACCTTTTGACGCCGGACGCAACATAACTCTTCCCGCGCCAAAAACTCCAACTACGCCATGTGGAATTGAACGTTCTTTAAGCGCAACTTCAATCAAATTCTTTTTTGCGTCGTCAACGCCTTTACGAATAGCCTCAGGAACTTCAGCCGCCTTGCCGAGTCCTACGCCGACTTTACCATTTTTATTTCCAACAACAACTAACGCGCTGAATGAAAAACGGCGACCGCCTTTAACAACTTTTGCAACACGATTTATAAAAACAACTTTTTCCTCAAATTCCGGAGTTTCGTTGTCGATTCTGTCATTTCTTCTATCGTCTCTATCGTTTCTATCATTTCTTGGCAATGTGTAAACCTCCTTTGCTTAAAATTTTAAACCTGCGGCACGAGCAGCCTCAGCAAGAGCTTTAATTCTGCCGTGGTAAATATAGCCGCCCCTATCAAAAACGACTTCAGAAATACCAGCGGCAAGAGCTTTTTTAGCAATAGCCGCGCCAACTAATTTTGCGCCTTCGATATTTCCGCCGTTGCCGACAAAATCTTTATCAAGAGAAGAGGCAGCAGTGAGAGTAACGCGCTTATCATCATCAATAATTTGAGAATAGATATGAGAAAGACTGCGGAAGACATTCAAGCGGGGACGCTGAGCGGTGCCGTGAATATGACTGCGAATACGTAAATGGCGTTTTTGACGCAATTTATTTTTATCAGCCTTAAGAAACATACAGGTACTCTCCTTTCAATGTAGTGTGATGGTTGTTGTAGTAAAAACTATCGCACTATCAGGCTATTTTTTGCCGCCGGCTTTGCCTTCCTTGCGGCGAATGTGTTCACCGGCGTACTTAATGCCCTTGCCCTTATAAGGTTCAGGAACACGCCACTTACGAATATTAGCGGCAACAGCGCCAACTAATTCTTTGTCGATACCGTGGACGGAAATAGAAGTGGGAGAAGGAGCCTCAAGGGAGATACCGGCGGGCGGAACGATCACAACGGGGTGGGAATAACCGAGAGCGAGACTAAGATTTTTGCCCTGTATGGCGGCGCGGTAACCAACGCCTGTAATTTCAAGGTTTTTGGTAAAGCCTTCAGTTACACCCACAACCATATTGTGAATCAGAGTACGTGAGAGACCGTGTAAACTTCTGTGGGATTTATCATCGGAAGGGCGGGAAACAGTTAAAATATTGCCTTCGATGTTAATTTTCAAAACTTGAGAGATCCTGCGGGAAAGTTCGCCCTTAGGACCTTTAACTTGCACCAAATTATTCTCGTCGATTTTAACTGTGACACCGGCGGGAATTGTAATTGGAGCTCTTCCAATTCTAGACATTTTTGCACCTCCAAATTAGATGGTAAATTGACAGTAAAAATAACTGGCAAGAACTTACCAAACGTAGGCGATAACTTCGCCGCCGAGACCGACTTTGCGGGCTTGTTTGTCGCTCATAATACCTTTCGAAGTAGAAATGATAGCGATGCCTAAGCCGCCCAAAACTCTGGGAAGACTTTTCTTTCTGGAATATTGACGCAAGCCGGGTTTGGAAATGCGCTGAATGCCGGTAATGACTTTTT